>JBKPKZ010000136.1:0-15235 GCA_046731355.1 Pseudomonadota bacterium
GTGATGAAGCCGTTCGATCGAGAAACGCTGCACATCAAGCTTCAGCTCGTCGGCGTCGCGTAAGGTTCGGCCGTGGAGCGGGCGCTCGCCAGTTCGCGGGATCGCCAGCCGGTCCCGCCAGTAAAGAAACGCCGGATCCGCCTCATGATCGTCGACGACAGCATGGTCGCGCGATCGGTGCTGTCCCGAATGGTCGAGAGCGACGATGCGTTCGAGCTTGCCGCCGTTGCAGGCACTGCGGAGGACGCGATCGACGCTCTTCAGGCCGTTCGGGTCGACACCATCCTTCTCGACCTCGAAATGCCTGGCGCGGGCGGGCTTCGATCGATCCCGCGAATCCTCGACAACGCCAGCGGCGCGCACATCATGATCGTATCGTCGATGGCCGAGGAAGGCGCCGAGGAGACAGTGGCGGCCCTCGCTCTCGGCGCGGCCGATGCCCTGCCCAAGCCCGGCACCGGTCGTTTCAATGGACGGTTCTCCGAAGTCCTGATCTCGCGGTTGAAGGCTCTCGGTTACGCTGAGGACCAGCGGCCCGCGGTCGCTCCCATCAGCCAGGTCATTCACGCGCCGCTGCGCGCGATGTCCAGCGAGCCGATCCAGCTTCTCGCGATTGGCGCCTCCACGGGTGGAATTCACGCGCTGAATAGTTTCTTCGAAACTCTTCCGAGGCGCATCGGTGTGCCGATCCTGGTGACCCAGCACTTGCCCGCACCATTCATGCCGGTGTTCGCCCGCCAGCTTGGAATCGCCGCGAAGCGCGAGACTCTGGTCGCGGAGGAGGGCATGGCGCTTCTTCCGGACCGGGTGCTTATTGCACCGGGCGATGCGCATTTGCTCGTTGAGGAAGGGCCAGGCGGGCCCGTCGCGCACCTCGACCGAAGTGCGTCTTCGTCCGGCTGCATGCCGTCGCTGGATCCAATGTTTCAGTCTGTCAGCGACCTTTTCGGAGCGAGTGCTGCAGGCGTCGTCCTGACCGGAATGGGCCGGGACGGCGTTCAAGGTGCCGCGCGCATGGTCGCTACCGGCGGATCGATTTTGGCTCAGGACGAGGCGAGCTGCGCCGTCTGGGGCATGCCGCGCGCGATCCTAGAGGCCGGTCTCGCCTGCGCGATCATGCCCCCGGACAAGCTCGCGCGCCGAATCGGTGCTCGCGTGGGAGACGCTGCTTGCAGATAAGCGATAGTTCAAGCCGCATCCTCGCGGGATTGCTCGAGGCGCGTACCGGCCAGCAACTTACGATGAGCCGCCGCTGGCGAATCGAGACTGCGCTTTCCTCGCTCTTGCGCGAGCGGGGGATATCCACTCTCGATGAGCTCATCACGATCCTCGTCATGGGGAAGGAGCCGGGCCTGTCTGACCAGGTGGTCGAGGCGCTTCTCAACAATGAGACCTACTTCTTCCGAGATCGCACGCCGTTCGACACGCTTGCGAAGCACGCGCTTCCCACTCTCGCCACCAAGCGCGCCTCGAAGAAGCGCCTCCGGATCTGGTCGGCAGGCTGCTCGACGGGACAGGAAACCTATTCGCTGGCCATGCTGTTTGCCGACGATCCGGACAAATGGCGTGGCTGGACGATCGATATCCTTGGCACCGACGTTTCGAGCTGCGTTATCGACCGAGCTCGGGTTGGCACCTACACTCAGTTTGAGGTCCAGCGGGGGCTCGCAATCACCCAGACCATCAAGTGGTTCGAGGAGTGCGGTGACGGTTGGCGCATTGCCGAACCTCTTCGAAAGAACCTCCGGTTCCAGGTTCACAACTTGCTCGAACAGCCGCCCCATCCCGGCGGCTTCGATATCATCCTCTGTCGCAACGTCCTTCTCTACCTTTGCTCCGAGAAGAAGGCCCTGGCGTTCGATCGCCTCTCGTCAGCCCTGGCGGAGGATGGCTGGCTGATGCTCGGAGCTGGTGAAACGGTCATTGGCCAGACCAAGAAGTTGGTTTCGGATGCGAAGGTCCGTGGCCTCTACCGGCTCGACAACCGTGACAAATCGGACCGCCGCACCCTGGATGAGCGCCGATCCGCTGCTAGGGGTTGACCGAATCTACGGCTAATGCGCCATTGGGCGCATGGACTTGGACATGATCGAGAGGCCGTCGCCGAATTTCGACGACCGAACAATGTCGGTCTCGATGATCGTCCTTCACTACACGGGAATGCCGGACGCCGAGGGGGCCCTGAACCGGCTCACTTCGCCCGAGGCGAAGGTATCCTGTCACTACTTGATCGACGAAAACGGCATCATTTTCCGTCTCGTCGACGAGGAAAAGCGCGCATGGCACGCGGGCAAATCGCGCTGGCGCGGTATTTCCGACGTGAACTCGGCCAGCGTGGGCATCGAGCTCGTCAATCCGGGCCATGAATTCGGCTATCGCAACTTTCCGGACGAGCAGATTGCTTCGCTCATCCCATTGGTGGCGGACATCAAGGAGCGCCACGGCATCGGCCGCGGAAACGTCGTCGGCCATTCCGACGTTGCCCCGGCGCGGAAGGAGGATCCGGGCGAGCTGTTCCCGTGGGAAGCTCTGGCCCGCCGCCGCCTTGCCCTGCCGAGCCCGACCCGCGAACTGATTGATCCGTACTGGACCGACGCGGCCTTCCTGCTCGCGCTCGAACGGTTCGGCTATGACGTCACCGATACGCAGAAAGCCGTGATCGCATTCCAACGCCGCTTCCGACCCGACCTGATCGACGGGATCGTCGACGGCGAATGCCGGGCAAAATTGCTTTCTCTGTTGCTGCCAAGGCCGCAATAAGACCTGGTGCACTGTCTTGCCGCGGTTGCGAGCCATAAAATCGAGGCTTGCGCCCACTCACGACAGTATCAATATGCACAATGCCAGAGGGCCGGGCGGCCGCGGCCCGCGAAAGCGGGGCGAGGAAAGTCCGGGCTCCACGGAACAACGGTGCCGGGTAACGCCCGGCGGGCCTCGCTTTTTGCGAAGCTCAGGGAAAGTGCCACAGAAAACATACCGCCTGCTCTTGGGCGGGTAAGGTCGAAAGGGTGCGGCAAGAGCGCACCGCGGGGGCGGCAACGTTCCCGGCATGGAAAACCCCACCGGGTGCAAGACCGAATAGGGGCGGCATATGGGCCTGTTCCGGCTCGTCGCCCGGGTTGGTTGCTTGAGGGGCGGGGTAACTCGCCTCCTAGAGGAATGGCCGCACAGGCGCAGCGATGCGCTGGACAGAACCCGGCTTACAGGCCCTCTGGCGATTTTGTTTAACTGGCGAACGTATCCGCTCGCCATTAGGTGGAGCGGAAGATGGCTCGACAGAAGAGATCCGACGACTGGGGCTTCCCCCGCTGGCGTGCCTATGGCTCGGCGGGGCGTGGCGCGTCCAAGGTCCGCCTCTGCGATAGGGAAGGTTGCAACGAGGTCGGCGATCGGCCGGCACCCAAGGCTCCGAACAGCAAGGACCGGTGGTACTTCTGCGAGGCCCACGCAGCCGAATACAACAAGAACTGGAATTACTTCGCCGGCCTCAGCCCGGAGGAGGCCGCGCGCCGAGCCGCAGAGGAGGAGTCGGGCGCCACCGCGTTCCGAAGCTCCGCCCAATGGCAGTGGGGTGGCCCCGGCGACGGCACCCGCAGCCGCGACGAAATGCGCGCGCTCGATGTCCTGGGCCTCGAAAGCGACGCGGAGTTCAAGGATGTGAAGGTTGCCTACCGCCGGCTGGCCAAGGAGCATCACCCGGATACGAACGCCGGCAATACGGTCGCTGCGCACACGTTCCAGAAGGTGCAGGCGGCCTACGAAGTCCTTCGCAAGGCCGAGGAGCGGAAGAGCGGCAAGGCCGCCTAGGCCGGGGTCATGAAGGTCGCTGCGCTATGCGCGATCGGACGCTCCGGGTCGCCACCATGGGCAATTCCCCGGATGAAGGCGATCTGCCGGGTCAGCTTTACGCATTCGCAGCGAGCGATGACGGTTTCACCTTTCACCGCGGGTCGCATGTAATCGAGCCTTAGGTCCAGGGTCACGATCGGGACGAAAAAACCGAGAGCCATCCAAACTGACCCACCGCTCGCAGTGTCGATCAGGCTGACGATTGCTCCTGAGGCGAGCACCCCGGTTTCTGGCATGCCCACCAGTTCTTCGCGCCAGGGCAGGCCGAGCTCCATCCAGTTCGGCCCGGAAGCGCGATATTCGAGGCCGAGCGCTTTGCCGTGGCCGACGCTTCGAGCAACCTCGAAGAACCGTTCGGGGTCGAACGCGGCCTTGTCGTTCATGCGGCCAGCCGCTGGGCGGTTTCCTTGATCAGCGCGATCATGTTCGGAACGCCCTGCGTCCGATTGGCGCTGAGATGCTTTCGAAGTTCAAAGGGTGCCAGCGCTTCGGTTACGTTCATTTGCGCGACTTCCTTCGCAGGCTTGTCTTGCACAGCTGAAAGGATCAGCGCGACAATACCCTTGGTGATCGCTGCGTTGCTGTCAGCAAGGAAGTGCAGGCGTCCGTCGGCCGTTGACGTGGGATATACCCACACCGATGCCGAGCAGCCCCGGACCTTGGTCGCGTCCGTCTTCAACGCATCCGGCATCGGCTCGAGCTCGCGGCCGAGGTCGATTAGCAGCCGGTAGCGGTCCTCGCCCTCCAGCAGGTCATAATCTTCGTAAATCTCTTCGAGAGGCGGCAGGCTCGTCACGAGAACCGCCTAGCACGGTGTTCGCTCCGCCTTCTAGCGGTCGCGGAGGTCCTCAATCTCTCGGGAGAGGCTGTTTTCCTTCTCCACCGTGATCCGTTCTAGCACTTTGATGCGCTCTTTGAGTTCGGCCACTTCGTCCCGCAAGCGCAGATTCTCAGCACGCTCCTGGGGTTGATTCTCGGAGAGGTGACGGTAGCGATGCCGCGATTTGAAAATACTCGCGATCATTACGATCGCCACGATCAGGACGGCAATTTCACCGGGATTCATCGAACTTTCTCTCCACTCTCCAGACGAGGCTTGTCGCGAAGGGCCTCGATCTGCGCAGCCGTCTCGACTCCGCGATCGGTCACGATCTGCTCAAGCACCCTTAGCCGAGCCTCGATACGCTCGACATGGGCGGCATATTGGGCGCTCTTTTCCGCAGCAAGGCTCGTTTGAGCTTCGATCTGTTTCTCCTTGACCTTGATCCACATCTTGAACGGCGCGATCCCGATTGCAGCAAGGGGGATCAGAACCCAGATCCAGCTCGCGATGCTGTTCATCAGGCGTTTCCACCCTTGTCGATCGCCAGGGCGTCGATTTCTCGTGCGAGGCGGTGAGGCTGATCCGTGACGATTCGCTCGACAGTTTCCAACCGGTCCTTGATCGAGCCAAGTTCGGCTCGAAGCTGGGCATTCTCGCTCGTCAGAAGCTTAATCCGTTCGCTGTTCTCGCGGCTGTTCGACGGATGGAGAGGAGTCCCCCAGGAGGTCTCGAGCGGATAGCCATTCTTGATCCTTAGCCAGGTCGTGAAAACCCAGCCGCCGACGCTTACTGCGACGATGATCGCGATGGCCGGCATGACTTGTTCAACAATGGCGAGAATTTCAGGGTCCACTTGCTACTCCCTTAGCGAAGATTTTCGATTTCACGCGAAACACGCTCGGCGGGATCCGTTGCGATCCGCTCGAGGACCTGCAGGCGTTCCGTGAGTTCGTATACCCGATTCTTGAGTTCGCGGTTCTCGGCGCAGATCGCGTCCACCCGATTCTTGCCGCCGGCGATCTCGGCGCCTTCCGAAATCGGGTACCCGTTCCGCACCTTGATCCAGTTGTTGATCAGCCCGGCGACGATCGAGAAGGCGGAAATCGCGAAGACGAAAGTCCAAAAACCCATCATACCCCCTTCAGACTAGCGAACCTGCTCGGGTTCCCGGTCCAGCCCATTGCGTTCGACGAGGGCGTCGATCTGATCGGCAGTCTGGATCCCACGGTCAGTGACGATCCGCTCGAGGATTGCGACCCGCGCTTCGAGCCGCTTCTTCTCGGCGCTCTCGCGGTCCCGTTCCTCGATCGCCTTTCGGCCGACGACCCTCAGTTCCATGACCTTGTAGCAAATCCACATGATCGCGACGCCGGCAGTGATGCCTGCAATCGGGATGAGCGCCGCGAAGTCCATGTTCACCCTCCTCGATTGGGCCGCTAGCGGAGCTGCTCGATCTCGCGGGCGAGCGAGCGGTTCTCTGTCGTCACGTAGCTTTCGACATCGGCCAGGCGACGGTCGATGTCCTTTAGCCGCAGTCGGATGTCGCGCGCGGTGCGGGCAGGAGACCGGCGGACCGACTGCCAGAATTCGCGCTCTTCGACGTCACCGCTGTCAAGCTCGCGCGGTCTGTCCGGTGCAACCCAACCGGCGATGAAATAGACTGGTAGAATCGAGCCGCTGCTCAGGAAGACCGCGGCGATCATCGTGATCCGGACCAGCGTCACGTCGAAGCCGGTGTAGTCCGCGATCCCGGCGCAGATGCCCATGACCTTGCCGTTGCGCTTGTCCCGGTAGAAGCGGGTGCGGCTGGGTGGCTGGTAGGCCATGTTCATTCTCCAGTCCGCACGCGGCTGCGGCCGCGGATCTGGCTGAGTTCGTCGGCGACGCGGTCGGTCGCGTCGGGCAGGCACTGCTGGCGCCAGTTGGGGTTCTCGGCAGTCATGATGCGCTCGATCGAGCAAAGGCGATCGTCGAGCTTCCGGGCGAGATCGTAAAGCTCGTCGAGGAGCTTCTCGTCCGCACCGGTGATTGTCGCCGAAGTCTTCCACTTGGTCACGTAGTGGAAGACCAGCCACGGCAATCCGAGAAACAAGATTCCAACAACCAGTACGGGAATTATCACGTCTTGCATCTGCTATTCCCCTTTGCGCTTCAGCGCTGCCTTCATGGCTTCCAGTTCTGCGTCGACCCTCTCGGACGCGCGCAATTCGGCAATCTCTTCCTCGAGGCTCTTCGGGCCCGTCATGCCAAGCGCTTCGGCACGGCCTTCGGCGAAGTCGGCGCGGCGCTCGAGCACGTCGAACTTTGAGAAGGCGTCCTCGGTGCGACCGCTATGTAGGATCTCGCGAGCCTTCGCGCGAGTGACCGCGCTTTCGAGGCGAGCCGCGATCGCATTCTGGCGGGCGCGCGCCTCGCGCAGCTTGCCCTGCAGCTTGGCGATGTCCGCCTCGTAGGTCTTGAGCGTTTCGTCGATCTGATCGATCTCGGCGCGAAGACCCTCTGCCATGTCGGCAGCCTTCTGGCGCTCGATGAGAGCGGCCTTGGCGAGATCCTCGCGGTCCTTGCTCAAAGCGAGCTCGGCCTTTTCGGTCCAGCTCGATTGGAGCTCTTCCAAGCGCTTCTGCGCCCGGCGCATTTCCTTGCCGTCGGCGATCGAGCGCGCCGCACTCGCCCGCACCTCGACCAACGTTTCTTCCATCTCGAGAATGATCATGCGGATCATCTTCGCCGGGTCCTCCGACCGGTCGAGAAGTTCCGTCATGTTCGCCGCGAAGATGTCCCTCGTCCGAGAGAAGATACCCATCTTGAACTCCGCAATCGTAATCAGGCCTGTATGCTAAAAAGATATACACGATCCGTGCCATTTTTCCGGAAATGGCCGTAAAGTGGAAAAAGCGCTGAAATCGGCCAATTTTTCTAACGAAATATCTTGCCAACTGATGGGGTGTAACACCAATTGTCAGCGTAATGGAGCGGGCAAATCAGTTCGTGGGGCAAAGCCTGGCATTCCTCGACGCGGTTGAGCGGGCGAGCCGTGCGGCGCCGCTCAACCGCCCGGTCCTTGTCATTGGAGAGCGCGGAACCGGCAAAGAATTGATCGCCGAGCGTCTTCACCACCTGTCCTCGCGCTGGGCTGGTCCGCTGGTCGTAATGAACTGCGCGGCGCTGCCGGAGACTTTGATCGAGGCCGAGCTGTTCGGCCACGAGGCGGGCAGCTTTACGGGCGCGTCCAAGACCCGGCACGGCCGCTTCGAAGAGGCCGATGGCGGAACCCTGTTCCTGGACGAACTCGGTACGCTTTCCATGCCGGCGCAGGACCGGCTCCTCCGCGCCGTCGAATATGGCGAAGTCACTCGGATCGGCGCGTCCAAGCCGATCTCTGTCGATGTCCGTATCGTAGCGGCGACCAACGCGAACCTCCCGATGCAGGTGGATAAGGGCAATTTCCGAGCGGACCTGCTCGACCGCTTATCGTTCGAAGTCGTCACCCTTCCGCCGCTTCGGTCGCGGAGCGGGGACGTTCCCCTTCTCGCCGATCATTTCGGGCGCCGGATGGCCGTCGAGCTGGATTGGCCGAATTGGCCCGGTTTCTCGCCCAAGGCGGTCGCCGAGCTGGAGGCCTACAACTGGCCCGGAAACGTCCGCGAGCTCAGGAACGTGGTCGAACGCGCAGTCTACCGCTGGGAAGACCCGGAGCGGGATATCGACGCGCTCCAGTTCGACCCGTTTCATTCGCCTTGGGCACCGACTGCAACGCAGCCGCAGCATTTGCCGCGCGTGGAAGTTGCCGACGTAGCACTGGAAACCGTCGGTGCGGCCGAATCGGCGGGCGCCGCCGCTCCGCCCGTCTCGACAAGTGATTTCCGAGCGGCGGTCTCAGACTATGAAAGGGCGCTCCTCCAGAATGCGCTCGCGGCCAACCGCTTCAACCAGCGCGCCACCGCGTCGGCACTCAATCTGAGCTACGACCAGCTTCGCCATGCGCTGAAACGGCACAAGCTCCTCGAGCAGGACGCCGCCTAAAACCTGACCGTTCGTCGAAATTCCGCTGAAAACCGCCGCAAACCAGCGTATTCCGATACTGCAAGGTGAGGAGGCTTTTATGAAAGCGCTAGTCCTTGCTGTCGGCGCCATGGCGATCACCTCGGCGCTCCCAGCATCCGCGGGTATTTCAGTCCTCAACGGCAGCTTCGCCGAGGGCTGCTTCAAGGCTGCCGAGCAGCACAACATCACCCTGGAATCGATGAACACTTGCGACCGGGCGTTCACGGACCAGACGCTCTCCAACGAGGATCGTCTGGCAACCCATGTGAACCGCGGAATCGTCCGCATGCTGCGCAGCGATTACCAGCGCGCGCAGTCCGATTTCAGCTCGGCAATGCAGATGGATCCGAACAGGTCGGAACCCTATCTCAACATGGCGATCCTCGAGCTCAGGGAGGGCCACAGCGGGGCCGCCGTACCGCTGTTCTCGAAGGCGATCGAGCTTGGGACGGAACTCCCGGAAGTTGCCTATTACGGCCGCGGCCTTGCCCAGGAGGATGTCGGCAACGTGAAGGCCGCCTATGCGGACCTGAAGCAGGCTGCCACCCTGAAACCCAACTGGGATGCCCCGCGGCGTGACCTGGCCCGCTACAAGGTGAGCCGCCCGTAGACGGCTCACCCTTGCATTAGTGCATGTTGGTCATTGCCAGCAGCATTGGGATCGACAGCAGGACGTTCGTCCGCGAGGCGATCAGCGCACGCTTCGCCGCCGCCGCCTTCGCTGCGTCGTCGGCGGCCACCAGGCCAAGCACCTTCTGCTGAGCCGGCCAGATGATCACCCAGACGTTGAATGCCATGATGAGCGCCAGCCACATTCCGATCCCAATCAGCCGGTTCGACGGATCGTTGAGAAGCAGCGCTTTCTCTTCACCGTAAAGGTAGGCGAGGATCAGTCCGGTCAGGACCGTGAATGCCGCGCCCCAACGGAAAAAGAACAGGGCCTTAGGGGCAATATATTTCGTCACACCCGGCTTCAGCTCGGCTGGAACCGTAGGCATGGTCGGGATCTGAACGAAGTTGAAATAGTAGAGCAGGCCAATCCAGGTGATCCCGAAAAAGACGTGGAGCCACTGGAACAGACCCAGCCAGAGATCGCTCGATCCGACCGAATTGGCATAGCCGCTGTCAGGGAACACCGCGATCAGGATTGCCAGCACGAGCCCGGCGATCAGAACGCCATTTAGGTTCTCAAAGAATTTTCCCATGTTTCTCCCCCCTTCACCGCATTGCGGCGGATGGTCTTCTTACGGCGCCGAAACAGTGAGTCGCAAGCTTGTGCGATGAACCGCGGAGCGGCAGAGGCCGCCCATCGTTGTGCATGCGTACCCCCCGAAGGAGACTGACCGCCATGGCCTTCCAGCTGCCCGAACTACCATATGCAAAGGACGCACTCGCGCCGCATATTTCGGCAGAAACCCTAGAGTTTCACTGGGGCAAGCATCACCGAGCTTACGTCAACAAGACCAACGAGTTCGTTGACTCGAAACCCGATCTCCAGGGCGCATCGCTGGTCGAAGTGATCCGCAGCGCGAGCTCCGGCGGTGAAAAGAAACTGTTCAACAACAGCGCCCAGCTCTGGAATCACAGCTTCTTTTGGCAATGCCTGAGCCCGGAGACGAAGCGGCCTTCAGGCCGCCTGGCCCAGTTGATCGACGACGGCTTCGGCGGGACCGAGCAGCTTCTTCAGAAGCTCGGCGACGAAGCGGTGAACCACTTCTCGAACGGCTGGGCCTGGCTCGTCCTCGACCGAGACCAGTTGAAGATCACCTCGCTTCACGACGCTGACACGCCGCTGGTGCACGAGGGAATGGTGCCGCTGTTCACGCTGGATGTGTGGGAGCACGCTTACTACATCGACTACCGCAACGAACGTCCGCGGTTCGTGACCTCGGTGCTTTCGAACATCGTGAACTGGGATTTCGTCGCCCAGAACCTCGACGGCAACGGCGCTGACCGGGCGAACCAAGAAGGCGAAACCGCCCGGCAGCCGGAAACTACGACTTGAGCCGGTAGCCGGTCCGGAAGATCCACCAGATCACGCCGGCACAGGCGAGGAAGAACGCGAAAGTCGCCGCGAGCGCGGCCGGAAAGGAGACGTCCGCCGTGCCGAAGAACGTCCAGCGGAAGCCGTTGATCAGGTAGACGATTGGATTGAACAAGGTGATCGATCGCCACGGCTCCTTCAGCATGTCGATCGAGTAGAAGGCGCCGCCCAGGAAGGTGAGGGGAGTGACGATCAGCAGCGGGATGACCTGCAGCTGCTCGAAGCCTTTCGCCCAGACACCGACGATGAAGCCGAACAGGCAGAAGGTGCCCGCCACCAGCAGCAGGTAGAGCAGCATCAAGAGCGGATGCTTGACCTGGATGTCGACGAATAGGTGCGCAGTCACGAAAATCACCAGCGCAACGATGATCGCCTTGCTGGCTGCCGCTCCAACGTAGCCAAGCACCGTCTCGAAGGCGGACATCGGCGCAGAGAGGATCTCGTAGATCGTGCCGGTGAAGCGCGGCATGTGAATGCCGAAGCTCGCGTTGAAGATGCTTTCCGTGAAGAGCGACAGCATCATGAGGCCGGGGACGATGAAGCTTCCGTAGTCGATCCCGTTGATCTCGCTCATCCGCGAGCCGATGGCCGAGCCGAAGACGATGAAATAGAGCGAGGTCGTGATCACCGGAACTGCGAGGCCCGTCCAGAGCGTGCGACGGAAGCGGTGCATCTCGAACTTGTAGATGGCCCAGATGCCGTGGAGGTTCATGCTGCGGCCCTCTTGTGGTGGATCAGGCCCACGAAGATGTCCTCGAGGCTGGATTGGTGGGTGTCGAGGTCTTTGAACGCGATCCCGGAGTCCCGCATCGCGGCGAGCAGGGACGGGACACCCGTCCGATCGGCCTTGGCGTCGAATTCGTAGGTGAGCATGGCCCCATCCTCGCTAAGGTTGAGGTTCCATTCGGAAAGCTCCGGCGGGACGGCCTTCAGCGGCTCGGCGAGCTGCAGGTGCAACACCTTTCGGCCCAGCTTCTTCATCAGCTCGGTTTTCTCCTCGACCAGGATCAGCTCGCCCTTGTTGATGACGCCCACCCGGTCCGCCATCTCTTCGGCTTCCTCGATGTAGTGGGTGGTCAGGATGATGGTCGTGCCATTCTCGCGAAGGCGGCGGACCATGTTCCACATGTCGCGGCGAAGTTCGACGTCCACGCCTGCTGTCGGCTCGTCGAGAAACAGGATGTCGGGATCGTGCGCGAGCGCCTTGGCGATCATCACACGGCGCTTCATGCCACCTGAGAGCTCCTTGAGGATCGAGTTGCGCTTGTCCCACAGCGACAGGTCGCGGAGGATCTCCTCGATCCGCTTGGGGTCCGGACGCCGGCCGAACAGCTCCCGGCTGAAGCTTACGGTGCTGATTAGCGGTTCGAACACGTCCATCGTCAGTTCCTGCGGAACGAGCCCGATCCGCTGGCGTGCTTCGCGATAGTTGCGCTGCCAGTTCTTGCCGTCGACCAGGACCTCGCCGGAGCTAGGCTTCACGATCCCGCAGACGATGCTGATCATCGTCGTCTTTCCCGCACCGTTCGGGCCGAGGAGAGCGAAGATCTCGCCGGGCTTGATGTCGAGGTCGAGCGGCTTCAGCGCATGCGTCCCGCTGTCGTACGTCTTCGTCAGCCCGCGGATGGAGAGGATCGGATCGCTCATTCGATGGGAGTCTCCGCAATTGCGTCCGCTTTCTTCTCGGGATCGAGACCGTACCGAAGGAGCATCGGCATGTTCGCGATCGCGAACAGGATCGAAACGACCGTCACGCCCCAGACCTTGACCGTCAGCCAGGTGTCGAAGGTCAGCGTAGCCCGCATCACTTCGTTGGCGATGGCGAGCGCGAGGAAGAACAGAGCCCAGTTGCGGCTGAGCTTCCGCCAGCCCTCTTCGGTGAGGCCGGGAAAGACCGGCCCGAACAACCATTTCAAAAGGGCCTTGCCGCGAAGCAGTCCTCCGCCAAGCAATGCAGCGAATCCGACATAGATGAATGTCGGCTTCATCTGGATGAACCTGGGATCGCGCAGGTAGAGCGTGATCGCGCCGAACCCGAGGATCAGGATCGTCGAAATCCACACCATCGGAGAAACGCGCTTCACGACGGCTAGGCCGACGACGATCGAGATCAGGACGGCGACCATGAAGGCGAGCGTGGCGACCAGCGAGCCCTGCAGGCCGGAACCGGCAAGCTTGTAGGCGACGAAGAAGACGATCAGTGGCCCGTAATCGAGGAGCATCGTCCAGGAAGAACCCTTGGCTTCACTCATTCCGGCGGCAATCCTGCAATGGCCCGCGCAACCGCTCGGGGGTCGAAGGGGCGAAGGTCATCCGCTTTTTCCCCAACGCCGATGGCGTGGATCGGAAGCCCGAATTTCTCGGCAGCCGCGACTAGAACGCCTCCCCGCGCGGTGCCGTCCAGCTTGGTCATGATGAGGCCGGTCACGCCGGCGGTCTCGCGAAACACCTCGACCTGCGCAAGCGCGTTCTGGCCGGTCGTTGCATCGAGCACGAGCAGGACATCGTGCGGCGCCTCCGGGTTGAGGCGGCCAAGCACACGGCGGATCTTGGACAGCTCTTCCATCAGGTGCGATTTGTTCTGAAGCCGCCCGGCCGTATCGACGATGAGCGCGTCGATGCCCGTCGCCGTCGCCTGCTTTACACCATCGAAGACGATCCCGGCCGCGTCGCCACCCTCCTTGCCAGAAATCACGGGCGCTCCAATGCGATCGCCCCAGATAATGAGCTGCTCGATAGCGGCAGCGCGGAACGTGTCCCCGGCCGCCAGGAGCACGCCGTAGTCCTGTTCTTTCAGCCAATGCGCCAGCTTGCCGATGGTGGTCGTCTTGCCGGACCCGTTGACTCCTATCACCAGGATCACGTGCGGGCGTGGAAAACCCCACACCTGCAAGGGCTTGGCGACCGGTGTGAGTATCTTCTCGATCTCCTCGGCGAGGATTGAGCGTAGGCCACGCTCGTCGAGACGTTCGAACTTTTGTCGGGCAATCGCCTCGCGGATCCGATGCGACGCCTCCGGGCCGAGATCCGAAGCGATCAGCGCTTCCTCGATGTCATCGAGGGTCGCCGTGTCGAGTGCCGCGCGGCTCGTCAGCCCGGTGAGGTTGTCGGCGACCTTTTCCGCAGTCTTGGAGAACCCGCCTCGAAGGCGGTCGAGCCAACTCATGCCCACACCGCCGTCAAGTGATTCCCATCGTGACCAGTAACGCGTGCAGGCCCAATTTCACCGCGGTCCGAACCCTCGATCCAGACCGGGGCGAAGGAATCGCTGTGCCCCTTCGCATTGTTCTCGATGAGGACATGCTGGTTTGTGCCAATCAACGTGTTCAGCCAGGTCGAGCGCCGCTCTGCGGCCGCCCCGCGAAGTCGCGCTGCACGAGTTTTCACAAGCTCGCGCTCAAGCTGGGGCATGCGCGCCGCGGGCGTATTTGGCCGCGGCGAGAAAGGGAAGACGTGAGCTGCAATGACGTCGCAATCCTCGAGCAACTTCAAACTGTTCAGTGCCATTTCCTCAGTTTCTGTCGGGAAGCCGGCAATCAGATCGGCGCCGATGGTCGCGTCTGTTCGAGCGGCCTTGATCCGTTCGACGGTTCGAACGGCGTCGGAGCGGGTGTGTCGGCGTTTCATCCGCTTCAGGATCATGTCGTCGCCGGCTTGAAGCGAAAGATGGAAATGCGGCATCAGCCGGGGCTCGCCCGCGATCAGCTCCAGGAGAGCATGGTCGATTTCGATGCTGTCGAGCGAGGACAAACGCAGTCGCCTGAGGGCGGGAATCGTCGCCAGCAGGCGCTGACAGAGCCGGCCCAGCCCCATGCCATCAAGTTCGTAGCTGGTGATGTCCACCCCCGTAAGGACGATTTCCTTCGCGCCGTGCTTCAACTCGCGCTCGATCGCCTCGCGAATGGCATCGAAGGGCAGCGAACGGCTCGGCCCGCGGGCCTTCCAGATCGAGCAAAAAGTGCAGCGATGATCGCATCCGTTCTGGATCGCGACGAAGCTTCGAACATGCCCGAGAAAGCCCGCCGGAGCGATTTGCGACGACTTCGCAAGTTTCGGATGCAAGCTACCGATCTTGCTGTCGTTTCCCACCACACGATCGACTTCCGGCATTTCCGTGAAGGACTTGGGGTCAAGCTCGGCCGCGCAGCCAGTAACGAGAATTCGGATATCGGGAGTCTCGCGATGCTTCTTCCGTATCAGCTGCCGAGTCTGCCGAACCGCTTCGTTCGTTACCGAGCAGCTGTTGACGACAACCCAGTTCTCCTCCGTCGTGGCGAGGCGGCGGATGGTTTCGCTCTCCGCGAAATTCAGCCGGCAACCGAGCGTAATCGTCTCAACGCTCACGCAAGCGCCTCCAGGTCGATCTCGCCCTTGAACACGTAGGTCGCGCTTCCGCGCATTCGGATCGGCTCTCCCGGTGCCCAGGCAATGGTCAGCGAGCCGCCACGCATCGTCACCTTCACCGGCGACTGGGC
>JBKPKZ010000137.1:0-33368 GCA_046731355.1 Pseudomonadota bacterium
CCAGGGAGACGTTTGAACATATGGCACAAAAGAATGTCGTCTCGATCCCCGCTAGTGGCGGGGAAGCCGGGCTCAATCGCTACCTGGCCGAGATCAAGAAATTTCCGATTCTGGCCCCGGAAGAGGAATACATGCTTGCCAAGCGCTGGCGGGAGCATGGGGACACTGACGCTGCCGCCAAGCTCGTCAACTCGCACCTCCGGCTCGTGGCGAAGATCGCAATGGGCTACCGCGGCTATGGCCTGCCGGTCAGCGAGCTGATTTCCGAAGGCAATATCGGCCTGATGCAGGGTGTGAAGAAGTTCGAACCCGATCGGGGCTTCCGACTCGCGACATACGCGATGTGGTGGATTCGCGCGTCAATCCAGGAATTCATCCTGCGCTCTTGGAGCCTCGTGAAGATGGGCACGACGGCGGCCCAGAAGAAGCTGTTCTTCAACCTCCGCCGCATGAAAAACCAAATCGAGGCGTTCGAGGAAGGGGATTTGAAGCCCGCCGACGTTGCCAAGATCGCCAAGGATCTCGGTGTCAGCGAGGAAGAAGTCGTCTCGATGAACCGCCGCATGGGCATGGGCGGCGACACCAGCCTGAATGCTCCGCTGCAGAGCACCGAGGGCGAAGGCCAGTGGCAGGACTTCCTCGTCGACACCGACCCGCTGCAGGACGAGCGGATCGCCGAGGACCAGGAAAGCCGCGTCCGCCACGATCTGCTGATGGATGCGCTGGAGACCCTCAACGACCGTGAGAAGCACATCCTCACGGAGCGCCGCCTCGTCGACGAGCCGAAGACTCTCGAAGAGCTTAGCCAGGTCTACGGCGTCAGCCGCGAGCGCATCCGGCAGATCGAGGTCCGCGCGTTCGAGAAGTTGCAGTCGGCGCTTATCCGCCTGGCCGGCGAAAAAAGACTACTTCCGGCGGCCTAGCCCGCTCGTCCGCATCAGCGACGGTGGGCAAGGCCTGAGTAAGCCTCTTCTCTCTCGGTACCTCCTCGGGACGTCCTGGACCGTGTCGTCGGTCGCAGCTTTGTCGGCGGCCCGGGCACCTCGCCGACCCAACGGCCCGCGGGTCGAAGGTCATTTAGATTCAAATCGCCCTCCCGCCTCAGCGCTCCATCGAACGGATTGGCTGAGCTGTCATGCGTTTCGCCGTGCCTGTTCATTCCACTCTTGCAATGTTGTCCGATGAGTCCGACGCTGACGGTTTCGAAGAGCGCGTGAGCGCCTTCTAGCGACTCGCACGCCCTGCAACGGACGAAGGGAGAGTCGCATGCCTGGTATCGCCAACGGCACTCGAGCAATCGCGCTGGTCGGACCGGCCGGCGCGGGAAAGACCAGCCTTGCCGAAGCCATGTTGTTCGCGGCCGGCGCAACGGATCGGTTGGGCTCGACGGCGAATGGCAGCAGCATCGGCGACAGCAGCCCTGAAGCGCGGCAACGTGGCGGCTCGACGGAGCTAAATCTCTACAATCTGAAATATCTCGACGACGAATTCGCGCTGATCGACGTTCCGGGTTCGATCGGCTTCGCGGCTGATGGCGCTCGCGCAGTGGCGGGAGCAGACCTCGCAATCGTGGTCGTCGACCCCGACCCGGCTCGCGCACCGCTTGCCGCCCCAGCCCTTCGGATGCTTGACGAGCTTGGAATCCCCCATCTCATCTTCGTGAACCGGATCGACCAGGCTCATGGCCGGATCCGCGACCTCCTGTCCGCTCTCCAACCGATGAGCGTTTCGCCCCTGATTGCCCGCCAGATTCCGATCTGGGACGGCGAAAAGGTCAGCGGCTTCGTCGACCTCGCACTCGAACGGGCCTTCAAATATCGCTCGGGCCAGGAATCGGAGCGGATCGAGATTCCGTCCGAACTCCAGGACCGCGAAATTGAAGCCCGGACCCACATGCTCGAGCAGCTCGCCGACCATGACGATGAGCTTCTCGAACAATTGCTGATGGACGAGACCCCGAGCCGCGAGAAGGTCCTTCAGGACCTCGCCCGCGAGACCGGCGAAAACATTGGTGTTTCCGTGTTGTTCGGATGTGCGACCAGCTCGTGGGGTGTGCGCCGTTTGCTCAAGGCCCTGCGGCACGAGGCACCCGGACCACAGGCGACCTCGACCCGCCTGTCCGTTTCCGACCCGAGCATGTATGTCTTCAAGATCCTGCACGGATCGATCGGCCGACTGGCTCTAGCCAGAGTGCTTGGCGGAAAGATTCGCGAAGGCGCCGACCTCAAAGCCAAGGATGGCGAGCATTCCCGCGCCGGCTCCCTGTTCAAGGTCCAGGGCGAGAAGACTCAAAAAATCAGCGAAGCCCAGGCCGGCGATGTCGTCGCAATCGCGAAGGTTGACTCAGTGAAGGGCGGCGAGTGGCTGGGAACCGGCAAGGTGCCGCCGGAGGTCGAGATTGAATATCCGGCCCGCAACTGCGCATTTGCAATCGAACCCGCCGACCGCAAGGACGACGTAAAGCTCTCAGGAGCACTGCAGCGCCTCACCGAAGAGGACGCGGGCCTCATCGTCGAGCATGACGATGCCAGCCATGAGATCCGGCTCAAGGGGGTCAACGACGAGCATTTGAACACCGTGATCGGTCGCCTCAAGCGCAGATACGGCGTGGAGGTGAAGAGCCACCCGCCGTCGGTCGGATACCGCGAATCCGTTAGAAAAGCGGTGCGACAGCACGGCCGCCACAAGAAGCAATCGGGTGGCCATGGCCAGTTCGGCGACGTGATCATCGAGATTCGCCCGGTCGGCCGCGGCGAAGGCTTCCAGTTCGATGAGAAGATCCACGGTGGCTCAGTTCCGAAGCAATGGATTCCCGCCGTCGAGGACGGCGTTCGCGAGGCCATGGCGAAGGGGCCGCTCGGCTTCCAGGTGGTCGACGTTGCGGTGACTTTGGTCGACGGAAGTTACCACAGTGTCGACAGTTCCGAACTCGCATTCCGGCTCGCAGGCCGGCTAGCGATGCAGGAAGCGCTCGCCGCGGCTGCCCCGCACCTGCTCGAGCCGATGCACAAGATCACGGTGGTCAGCCCATCGAGCGCGACCAGCCGCATCACCTCGGCGGTTGCCGGGCGGCGCGGGCAGATGCTCGGCATGGCTCCACGCGACGGTTGGACCGGCTGGGACCGGATCGAAGCCCTGATTCCTGAAGCCGAGCTTGGCGGGCTTGAGGCCGAGCTCCGGTCGCAGAGCCAGGGATTGGCGACCTACGAAGCCGAGTTCGACCATCTGGCCGAACTGAACGGTCCGCTGGCCGACAAGGTCATTCAGCAGCGGGTGCCCGAGCCCGCCTGACCTCCAAATTTGGTCGCGACACGCGACGCAGGCTCGTCTAGGCGGGCCGGCGAATGAAGCACTGGTTCCGGGACGCACATTTCCGTTCGCTGCTGAAGAACAGCGGTTATCTCGCCGGTTCAAAGGCAGTTGCGGCCGTCGCCGGCATCGCGACCCTGGCCTTTGCCGGGCGCGGTCTTGGCGTCGCGCTGTTCGGAACTTTGATCCTCATCACAAGCTACGCCAAGGCGGCCAGCGGGCTCAGCAAGTTCCAGTCGTGGCAGCTGATCGTCCGCTACGGCGGCCAGGCGCTTGCTGCGGGTGATCACGAGGAATTCAAGGCGTCGACCGGCTTCGCTTTCGCGCTCGACGTCGTGAGTGGTGTCGGCGGAATGATCGTGGCGGTCATGCTGCTTCCTTTCGTCGGCAGTTGGTTCGGGTTCACCGAGCAATATCTGTGGCTTGCGATGCTCTACTGCACGCTGCTTCCGACCATGGGCGCGGCAACGCCCATCGGAGTGCTTCGGGCCCTCGATCGCTTTGACCTGATTAGCTGGCAGGGCAGCAGCTACCCGATCGTGCGTGGTGTTCTCGCCGGCATCGCCTTCGCCGCAGGAGCGCCCCTCGAGACCTACGTCGCCATCTGGTGGATCACTGATCTCGGTGGTGACATCTACCTTTGGTACCTGGCTTGGCGCGAGCTTCGGCGTCGCGGTCTTCTCAAGGGTATCCGGCCAACCCTGCGACCCGAAACCCTGCCCGGAGCCTGGCGCTTCGCGATACAGGTGAACCTGACCTCGAGCTTGATCACGGCCTGGGGCCCGATTGCTCGCCTCGTCGTAGGCGGTCTTTTGGGCGCGATTGGAGCCGGCCTTTTCAGGGTCGCATCGAGCCTGGCCGACAGCGCGCAGAAGCCGGCGGACCTGCTGGCGAAGGCATTCTATCCGGAGGTCGTTCGGATGGACCTCGCGACGAAGAAGCCGTGGAAGCTGATGCTGCGCGGTACTGCTCTTGCAGGAGCGGCCTGCGCCCTCAGCATCCTGATCCTGATCGTCGTCGGCAAACCGCTCATCAACCTGCTTTTCGGCAAGGATTTCATCGGTGCTTATCCGGTCATCCTCGTACTGATCATCGCCCCCGTACTCGCGATCGTGAGCTTCCCGCTGCCGTCGATGCTCTATGCGCTCGATCGGCCAGACGCACCACTTACCGCGCGGCTCATCGGAACCATCATCTTCTTCGTGATCGTCGCCCCGCTGTCCTGGACGTTCGGAGTCATCGGCGCGGCAATGGCTTTCGTCATCGGCAACGCGGCGATGGTCGTTGTGCTAATCGGCCAGCTCCTGCGAGAATATCGGCGGGTACGTGCGTGACTCAGGAGAAGCCGCGGATCTGGGTTCTCCTCGGCTCGCGGCTCGGCGACAATAATCAGCTCCTCGCTCTGGCCGAGGGATTGGGAATGCCGTTCGAAACGCGAACGCTCACCTATCGCCGGTCATGGGCATTGCTATTGAATCTGCTGCCGAAGCGGCCCCACCTGTTGACTAGTCGCGCTCGCCACGCGTTCGAGCCGCCTTGGCCGGACCTGATCCTCGGAATTGGTCGCCGCAGCGTTGCCGTTTCGAGGTGGATCCGAAAGAGAAGCGGCAAGCGCGCGAAGATTGTTCGCGTCGGCAACCCCCGCGCCGCGAACCGACTGTTCGATCTCGTCATTACGACGAACCAGTATCCAGTTCCGGACGGTGAGAATGTCCTTCGACTTCCCGTTGCGATGGGACGGCACACGAAGCCGCCCCAGCCGACGGAGGCCGAGTCGGAATGGCTGAACTCGCTGTCGCGCCCGCTTCTGCTCCTCGCGGTGGGCGGGACGACGCGCTACTGGCAGCTGCCGGGGGGCGGTCTCGTCGAAGCCGTGAGGCGGCTGGCCGAGCGCGCGAAAGACGCCGACGGATCGTTAGTTGTCGTCACTAGCCCGCGCACGCCGGCTTGGGCGGTCAAGGCCATTTGGGACTCCGGCGCCAGCTGCTACGTCGTGGCTGACGGCAGTGTTCGCTATTCCGTGCTCCTCGCCAACGCCGACGAGAACTTCGTAACGGCCGACAGCGTCTCCATGATTTCGGAGGCCATTCTCACTGGAAATTCGGTCGGGCTGATCCCGGTAGAGCTCAATAGGGAGGGTCTTCGCAGGCTCGGAGAGAACGGATATTCGGATAAGCGGCGTGACCTTCGCCGCTTTTGGGCAGACCTTGAGGCCAATGGACTCGTCGGCACTGTCGATGAACCCGCGCGCGGAAAGGTCGAAGATCCGGTCAAGCTGGCAGCGGCTGCCGTGAGGCAACTCCTAGGCGACGGCGTCAAGTAGTTTCCAGCCGCGGTAGCGATCGACCAGCTCCGGCGAGTCATGGCGAATGTGGTTTGCCGCCATCTCGCGCCCCAATTCCTCACCCGTGACCGACCCCTCGTCGAGCAGATCGGCAAGCAACGAGTAGACGAATGCCTCCTGCTTCGGATCAGGGTGCTGCTCGTATTTTCGACTGGCCAAGCGGCGCAGGAAATCGAACGGGCCGCGCTCGCGCAGCGTGTAATCGACGGGCAGACCGGTCTTCCAGGGCTGCGTACGGCGCTTCGTCGTATGCAGAATTCCAGTCTTGGAGGATAAGCGGTCGAAATCGTTCCACCGCGGCTCGAGGAAGCCGATGGTCGAGCGATCCTCGCGCTTCAGTTCGATCCAGTCGACGTAATCGAACCGGTGCCCGAATAGATCATCGAGGTCCTTGTCGAACTGCCAATGCTTCAACCTAGACGTGTCGAGGAGCATGACGGACGTCGCGATATAGTCTGCCTGTCGGTTATGGCCCGGGCGAGCGACCGCCATGATCGCCTTACCGTTCATGTCCCGGTCGAACAGTTGCGCGACATCGCCGACACCGAAGCAGTCCGGATCCGTCACGAGGGCGCGCCCCTCGAAGTTCATCAGCGTTGGCGGAGCAAAACGGAGCGGAGTGAAGCTCTGGAGGTCGTCGGGCTCCCACGGACGCACGTGGCCAGCTCGTAGGATGGACTGTCCGGACCGCATCATGCGCGGGAAGTCCTGAACGCGAATGATCTTCACGTCGAAGCTGTCAGGACGCGCGCTGCTCTTCTTGTAGCTATGCGCCGAAATCTTGGCGCCGAGCAGCTGGCGGTCGTTCGCCTGTATGAAGACGGTCGGCTTCACTCGCGTGCGCATTAACGCAGGGAGTCGACGACCGCCACCGGCTGCCAGCCGCCTAATCCATTCTTCACACTGAACTCCGCTGGGAAATCCTCGCCAGCGTGTATGCCGCCAGCGACGAAGATTGCATCGATGCCCATTTTTGCAGCGCCGAGAATGTCGGTTTGAAGCCCGTCTCCCACGGCAAGCACTTGAGAGGGCGCCGGATGACCGGCAAGACTGAGCGCGTGCCGATAGATGGTCGGAAACGGTTTGCCATACCATTCCACGCGCCCGCCGAGATCGAGATAGAGATCGGCAAGAGCACCTGCACATGGCTCTGTAGCGCCGCCGCGGACAACGATTCGATCCGGGTTCAGGCAGTGAAGCAGGACGTCGTGCCGAGCGAGTTGCTCAAGCTCCAAGCGATAATCTTCGACGTGGTGTCGTTCGTCGTCGAGGCCGGTGCAGGCGAGTTCGGTAAAGTCGTCATCATTTGCGATCGGCACCTCCCTACCCTCGAGAATTGCAAGGTCCGATCGGGTGCCGATGAAGCCCACTGCCCGACCAATGCCCTTCAGTGCGGCAATCCCCGCTTCGCCGCTGGTCGAAATGGCATCCCAGGCTTCGCGAGGCAGCCCGATCCGTCCCAGCTGCGCTTCCACCGCCTCGGCAGTTCTTGGAGCGTTGGTGATCAGGACGACCGTCCGCTTTTCGTCACGCCATTTGAGGAGCCGGTCGGCCGAGCCCGGGTAAAGGTTAACACCGTCGTGAACCACGCCCCAGATGTCGCACAGGATGACCCGGTAATAGTCGGGAAGCGATTCTATGAAGCTCATTCGAGACCCGAATCGATCAAGGCCTGCTCGATCGGCTCCACGTCCTCGGGATTGTTGAGCTCGCGAAGCGCGAATGGAGGCGTTTCGACATCCACCACTGCCATCGGCACGCCCGTGACGAGAAATCGTAGCTGTTCCAGGCCTTCGAGCTGCTCGAGTTCGCTGACGGGGGTCGCAACATAGCGATCAAGCGCTTCTGGGCGATACGCGTAAACGCCGACGTGGAGCCGGACCGGCGACATGATCTCCTCGAGCACCGGCTTCGGCAAATAGGGAATGAGGCGCTTCGAAAAGTAGAGCGCATAGCCCTGCGCGTCCGTAACGACGCTCGTCCCACCAATCCGACCAGCGGCCTCCTCCGCCTGAAGTGCGCGCGTTTCCTCACTCCTCAGCCGCATCGCCGGTGTTGCAACGAGCGCGTCGCTGTCGCTGTGCATCCGCGCCATGAGCGCCTCGACGAACCCCGGCGGTGTGAGCAGGGCATCGCCCTGGAAATTGATGATGAGGTCCGGCTCGTGCAGCGAGGAAAGTGCCTCGGCGCAACGCTCCGTGCCGTTGCGACATTCGGGCGACGTCATGATCACGCCGACACCGAGCCTGTTGCAGGCCTCGGCGATCCGTTCATCGTCGGTCGTCACGTAGACCTCGGAAACGCCCGAGACGCGGCGAGCGGCTTCCACGCTCCGTTGGATCAACGGCTTAGCCACTCCAGTTGAACCCTTCAGCTCCACCAGCGGCTTTCCCGGATAACGGGACGACGCGTAACGCGCGGGAATCAGTATGACCGTCTTCATCGCGCGGTGGGGCAGTCGTGGATATGGAGCACTCCGAGCGGCCGCTTCCTCCCGTTCTCATCCTCCTCGACAACGAACAAGGTCGTTATCTTGTACTCGTCGAACAGGGCGAGGGCGTCGTCGATCAGCGCGTCACTCGTGATCGTCTTGGGGTTGGCGGTCATGAATTCATCTGCCTTGTGCTCAAGACCTTCCTCCATATGTCTTCGAAGGTCTCCGTCTGTGATCACCCCGACCAGATGGCCACCATTGTCGACAACGCCGACCACTCCTAACCGCTTCGCGGTCATTTCCACGATCGTGTCGTGCATGGAGCTGTCGGCCCGGGTCAGGGGCATCTCGAGGCCCGAATGCATCAGGTGGCTGACCGGCTTCAACCTCGAACCCAGTGCTCCACCCGGGTGCAGTCGACCGAAGTCCGCGCGGCTGAACCCCTTGAGGTTCATCACCGTCATCGCCAGTGCGTCACCAAGCGCAAGCGTCATCGTCGTCGACGTTGTCGGCGCAACGGATTCTGGCCCGACCTCCCTCCACGGCGGCAGAATGAGCGCAGCTTCCGCCGCATAGGACAGCATCGAATGCGGATTGCCGGTGATTCCGATGATCGGGATCGATGCCGCGTTGAAATGACCGATCACCGGCTCGAGCTCCGCAGTCGTTCCGCTGAGAGAGATCAGGATCGAAACATCGCCCGCCGAGGCCATGCCGAGATCGCCATGGATGGCCTCGGCAAGGTGAAGGAAAACGGACGTTGTCCCGGTCGATGCGAAAGTCGCAGAGATTTTGCGTCCGACGTGGCCGGACTTGCCAAGGCCGGCGACGATCACCTTGCCCTCGCATCCAACGATCAGCTCGACGGCATGTTCGAACGCTTCACCAAGGTCGTCCGCAAGCGCGTCGAGCGCGCGCGCTTCGTCGTGAAGCACGTTCCGGCCAAAATCGAGCAGGTTCCTGCTCGATACCTTGCTCGCCAAGTCGCTCATCGGCGACGACCTAGCCGCAGGCGAACCGGGTGTGAAGAAGCCTAGCTTGACGCGAGAAGTCGCAACGGCTTGGGTCTGCGCCGCAATAACGGAGGGATGACTAGGTGGCGAAGCGACTGACACGGTTCATCCTGCTTGCGCTTGTGCTTGGAATCATTGCTGGATGGGCGGTCAACGCCGCGATCGACGACGGCACCCAGCAGAGCGCCGATCAGCTCAAGCAAATCTCCGAATATTTGAGCATCGTCACCGCGCTGTTCCTGCGCCTCATCAAGATGATCATCGCCCCATTGGTCTTCTCGACCCTGGTCGCCGGGATAGCCCACATGGGCGACATCGCGGCGCTGGGCCGCGTTGGCCTCCGTTCGATCAGCTGGTTCATCCTTGCCAGCCTCGTGTCCCTCACGCTGGGCCTGCTGCTGGTCAACCTGCTTCAGCCGGGCGTTGGCCTGAACCTGCCGCTTCCGCCGACAACTGCCGCGAGCGGCGTGGAGACCGCGGCGTTCAACCTCAAGGATTTCGTCACCCATCTCGTTCCCGCATCAGTCTTCGAAGCGATGGCGACCAACGAGATCCTTCCGATTGTCATCTTCTCGATCTTCTTTGGCGTTGCGCTGACCGCTGTCGGTGATCCCGGCAAGCCCATCGTCAAAGGCGTCGAGGCCCTCGTGAAGGTGATGCTTCAGGTCACCGACTACGTGATGCGGTTCGCCCCCTTCGCGGTGTTCACGGCCGTCACCAGCTCAATCGCGGAGAAGGGTCCGGAAATCCTGATCACCTTCGGCAAATTCGTCGGAAGCTTCTATCTCGGCCTCGCGATCCTCTGGGCGCTTCTGATCCTGGCCGCCTTCTTGATTGCCGGACCGCGCGTACGGCACCTTGTCCGCTACATTCGCGACCCGATCGTCCTCGCCTTCTCGACCGCGTCGAGCGAAGCGGCCTACCCCCGGACCCTCGAAGCGCTCGATCGCTTCGGCGTGCCGCCGCGCATCGCGAGCTTCGTCCTTCCCCTCGGCTATTCGTTCAATCTCGACGGCTCGATGATGTACATGACCTTCGCGACGATCTTCATCGCGCAGGCCTACGGGATCGACCTGACGCTCGGCCAAGAGATCACCATGCTCCTGGTACTGATGATCACATCCAAGGGCATGGCGGGCGTGCCGCGCGCGAGCCTGGTGGTGATCGCCGCGACCTTGTCGATGTTCAAAATTCCCGAGGCCGGTCTGCTTCTGATCCTGGCGGTCGACCACTTCCTCGACATGGGCCGGTCAGCAACGAACGTAGTCGGCAATGCCGTCGCTTCGGCGGTGGTCGCCAAGTGGGAAGGAGACCTCGACCCCGAGGAGCCCGCCGACATCGAGCCCCTTCACGCGCCGTCACACGTGGCTGGAAAACCCAAGGACGACCACTTCTAGCCGAACGGACGGTCTAGGCCCGGCGGCGGCGTGGTGAAGAACTTCGGACCCGTCTCGGTGATGTGGAAGCAATCTTCAATTCTGACTCCAAATTTGCCGGGAATGTAGATTCCCGGCTCGTTCGAGAAGCACATGCCAGGCGCAAGCGGAGTCGCTTCGCCGTGGACAAGGTTGACCGGTTCATGGACTTCCATGCCGATGCCGTGGCCGGTTCGGTGCGACGTGCCCGGCAACTTGTAGCGCGGACCGTATCCCCAGCTCTCGTAAGTGCTGCGAACGGCATCGTCGACACTTCCGGCGGGCGCACCGACCTTCGCGGCGGCCATGGCGATCTGCTGGCCTCGGTGAACCTGGTCATAGACCTTGCGCTGATCAGGGGTCGGATCCGCGCCGAACACGAAGGTGCGAGTGATGTCGGCCTGGTAGCCGTGGACCGAGCAGGTGCAGTCGAGCAGCACGATCTCGCCCTTCTGGATCAGGTGCGGCTTGTGGCTGCCGTGAGGATAGGCAGACGCCTCCCCGATCAGGACAAGCCCGCCATCGTAGACGCCACCGAGGGTCTTCTGGGCCGCAGCGATGAGCGCGTCGATCTGTTCGGGGGTCATGCCCTCGCGAGTGCGTTCGCCGGCGTAGCGAAGCGACGCGGCCATGATGTCGGCGGCGGCCTGCATGAGCGCGAGCTCGGCGGGCGTCTTGATCATTCTCAGCTGCCGAACGACCGGATTGCCGTTTACGATCGCGACCGAAGGAAGCTGTTGCTTCAGGCGGTCCTCTATGAAGAAACGGTTGGTTTCCTCGAAAGCGATCGGTTGGTTGGCGACTCCCCTTTCCCGGAGGAAGTCGGCGACGAGCTTCAGTGGCTCTTCGTCTTCCTGCCAGGTTCGGATCTCGGCCGGCACGACCAGCATCTCCTCGATCGACGGCTTCTCGAAGAAGGGCGTCACGATGATGGGATCGCCCTGGGCCGGGATGACGACACCGGTCAGGCGCTCGCTTCGCCACCACTGGATGCCCGTGAAGTAATCAAGGCTCGGGCCGGACTCGACCAGCACGGCGCCGATCCCGTGACTCTTCATTAGGTCACGCGCCTTCGCCAGGCGGGCCATCCGCTCCTCCCTGGAAATGGGAGGCGGAAGCTTGACGGGCGCAAGTTCCGCCTGGGCGGCCGCGGCGATTCTGGGCGAAATCAGCGCAGTTGCGGCAAGTGCGCCCGCGGTCTTGATCCAGCCGCGGCGTGAAAGCTTCGGTCCAAGCATATTTGCTCCCTGTGTTCGCCCCGACTGTTGCATGCCGAAGCCAGTTCGGCCAGCAGGCGCGAATGCCGTTCAATTTGGAAAACCTGCCCGGTTCGGGGCCACGGCCCGGTCCGCGCGAGACGATCGTGATGCTCGCGGGGCTGATGGCACTCAATGCCTTTGCCATCGACGCCATGATCCCGGCGCTTCCCGACATCGGCCGGTCGCTGAACGTCGCTCATGAGAATGACCAGCAACTGGTCGTCGTCGCCTACTTCCTCGGCTTCGCGTCGACCCAGCTCTTCTGGGGTCCCCTCGCCGACCGATTCGGACGCAAGCCGATCCTTGCCGCCGGAGTTGCCCTGTACATGTTCTTCGCGATTCTCTGCGGAGTTGCGGGGAGCTTTCCGCTACTGATTGCTGGTCGCATCGCAATGGGTGCCTCCGCCGCCGTCACGCGCGTGCTTGTCGTCGCCATGGTCCGCGACCTGTTCCAGGGCGAGGCAATGGCGCGGGTGATGAGCCTCGTATTCATGGTCTTCATGGTGATCCCTGTCCTCGCCCCAAGCATCGGACAGTTCATTCTCCTGTTCGGTTCATGGCGGACGATCTTCCTGATCCTCGCGGCCTACGGCCTCATGATGTTCACCTGGTCGTGGCTTCGGCTGCCGGAGACATTGCACCCCGAATATCGCCGCAGCCTCAACTTCAGGGAAATCGCCAGTGCGATTGCCGCGACTGTCAAAGAACCGTTGTCGCGGGGCTATACGCTGGCGCTGACCGTCACCTTCGGAGCGCTGGTCGCGTACATCAGCTCGATCCAGCAGATCATCGCCGATGCCTTCGGCAAGCCGCAGATTCTGGGTCTGGTCTTTGGCGCGATCGCCGCGCCCATGGCGCTTGCCTCATGGACAAATGCGAAGGTCGTCGGCCGGTTCGGGTTGAGGCGAGTCGGCCACGTCGCATCGGTTGCGTTCGTGATCGTCACACTTACGCACCTCTTGGTCGGAGTGACCGGCCACGAGAGCTTGGTAGTGTTCGTCATTCTCCAATCAATGACAATGGTCTGCTTCTCGTTCGCCTCGTCGAACCTCAGCACCCTGGCGATGGACCGCATGGCGGCCATCGCGGGAACTGCGTCCTCGGTGCAGGGCGTGGTTGGCACGATCGGCGCTGCCATCATCGGCTACGCGATCGGACAGGCGTTCAACGGCACGGTGATGCCGTTTCTTTGGGGAATGGCGGCCTGCGCGATTGCGGGCCTTGCGATGGTCTTCCTGACGGAGCCGAAGCGGCTCTTCGCAGGACCCTCCGCGGTCGGCGAGCAATTGGAGCCGCATGCCGCCGCGGAGGCCTGATCGTTATTCGGCGGCTATCTCGTCGTCCGCCGACGGACCGACCATCAACGCTTCGCCAACCTCTTCGGTCTTGCCTCGGATCGCACGGTCGATGCGGTCGGCAATTTCGGGATTTTCCTTGAGATAGACCTTGGCGTTCTCGCGTCCCTGCCCGATCCGGATGGAGTCGTAGCTGAACCAGGCGCCCGACTTCTCGATCAGACCGGCCTTCACGCCGAGGTCGAGGATCTCGCCGACCTTAGAGACGCCCTCGCCGTACATGATGTCGAACTCGACCTGCTTGAACGGCGGCGCGACCTTGTTCTTTACGACCTTCACGCGGGTCGTGTTGCCGACGATATCGTCGCGGTCCTTGATCTGGCCGGTGCGGCGGATGTCGAGGCGGACCGAAGCGTAGAACTTCAGCGCGTTGCCGCCCGTCGTCGTCTCCGGATTGCCGTACATGACGCCAATCTTCATTCGGACCTGGTTGATAAAGATCACCAGGCAGCGTGAACGGCTGATGGAGCCGGTCAGCTTGCGAAGCGCCTGGCTCATCAGGCGGGCCTGAAGGCCGACGTGGCTGTCGCCCATCTCGCCTTCGATTTCCGCTCTCGGAACCAGCGCGGCAACCGAGTCCACGACCAACACGTCGATTGCGTTCGAGCGGACGAGCGTGTCGACGATCTCGAGCGCCTGTTCACCCGTGTCCGGCTGCGACACGATCAGTTCGTCGATGTCCACGCCCAGTTTCTTCGCATAGACCGGGTCGAGCGCATGCTCCGCGTCCACGAAAGCCGCGGTGCCCCCGCCCCGCTGCGCTTCCGCAATCGCGTGCAGTGCGAGCGTCGTCTTGCCCGAGCTTTCCGGACCGTAGATTTCCACGATGCGCCCGCGCGGCAGGCCACCGACGCCAAGCGCGATGTCGAGGCCGAGGCTGCCGCTCGAAATCGTCTCGATCTCGATCCTCTCACGGCTTCCGAGCTTCATTGCCGAGCCCTTGCCGAAGGCGCGATCGATCTGCGCGAGCGCCGCCTCAAGAGCTTTTTGCCTATCCATTCCGGGTACTTCCAATCCGCTACCGATGACCTTGAGCTGCGCTGCCATGCTACTCGTCCTCTCGTCAACGGGCGGCAAGTCCCGCCCCCCACATTCTTTTCGTACATGCTTTGTTCTTGGAGAACAAGAGTAGAACGTTCTACCGCCCGAGAACGGCAAGCAGCGCTTCGTCCATCGCGTCTTGAAACTCGGACCTCGTGTAAATGTCGTTATGGTCCGCACCGGAGATCGTCCGATCGAAAGCGAGGTTCGGCACCCGCGAACGCAATGCCTCGGTCCGCTCGGCCGGGACGATCTCATCCTTTTCCGCTGCCACGACTGCCACGGGAACGGTCGAGGTCCCGAGCCCCTCGATCGAATCGATTTCATGATGAAACAGCATGCCGACCGGCAGCCAGGGATAGAGGCTTCTCGCCACGGCCTTCAAACTGTCGAACGGAGTGACGAGAATGATGCCGTCCAGCTTTCTCCGATTGGCCAGGCTTGCCGCGACACCGCTGCCAATGCTGAATCCGACCGCGATCGTCCGGTCAGGGCGAGTGCGGGCGACGGCGGCATCGTAAACGAGAGGGGCATCGGCAAGCAGCGCCTTCGCCGACGGGCTTCCCGTCGATGGGCGATAACCGCGATAATGAAAGGCGACGACGTCAACGTCCGGGTAGAGCTCGTGGATATAGGTCGCCACGTCCTGACCGTTCCACGCATTTCCGCCGAAGCCGACAGCCAGCGTCTTCGGCCCGCTCGCCGGGGCGGTCGGCGAGATGTGAACGCCGTGAAGCGCATCGCCCTCAGGGGTCTTGATCTGAAGACGCTCGGCTCCCCGCGGGATCGGTCCGCAGGCCGCCACCGAGTGGATCGGGAATATGATTTCGTCTTGAGACCAGGCCATCACGACACAATCAGGACGATAAGGGGAAGCAAGAGGGTGGATACGCACCCTAGAGCCGAGGGACTCAGCCGGCGAATGCGGCCTCGAGCGCAGGAGTGACCCGATCGACGGTATAGGGCTTCTCGATCACCGGGACGTTTGCGAACTGCGCGGGCGGCGGGTCGACGTGGCCGCCAGTCGCCAGCACAAACGGGATCCGCTGCTCACGAAGCCGCTCGGCAACCGGCCAGACGCTCTCGCCCTTAAGGTTGACGTCGAGGATGGCGACGTCGAACCCGCCCTTGTCGGCCTCGGCCAGGGCGTCGCTGACGGACTCGCAGGTCGCGCTGACCGAATGGCCGAGCGATTCGAGGAAATCCTCGAGCATCATCGCGATTAGCGGCTCGTCCTCAACGACCAGGATGCTACGCTGCCCCATAACCCCTCGGATACTGTGAGCTTTCCCGCCAGCAAAGCCCCATTTTTCTAAGCCGGCGTAAGGGCCTTGCGAGCCGCCTCTGCAAGCTCCTGCACCGAGAACGGCTTGGGCAGGAATGCGACCTTGTCGAGATCGATCGATTTGCGAAGCTGCTCTTCGGCATAGCCTGACATGAACAGAACCGGCAGTTCCGGCCGTGATTCGCGGGCTTCGCGGACCATGGTCGGGCCATCCATCTCCGGCATCACCACATCGCTGATCAGCAGGACGAACTCGTCTCCGCGGTTGAGGATTTCGAGCGCCTCGGAGCCGTTGTTCGCAGTGACGACGGAATAGCCATGGCGAGTGAGCGCTCGCTCAGCAACCGTTCGAACCATCGGCTCGTCTTCGACCAGCAAGACGGTGCCGCTTCCCCAAAGCTCGTTATCGCCGCTCTTGGCTTGGCGCGGCGCCTGCTTGATCTCGTCCGAATTATGGACGGGCAAGTAGATGACGAAGCGAGTGCCTTCGTCGACCTTCGAATCGGCGAAGATGAAGCCGCCCGACTGTTTCACGATCCCGTAGACGGTCGAAAGACCAAGACCGGTCCCCTTCCCGACTTCCTTGGTGGTGAAGAAGGGCTCGAACACCTTTCCGAGCACGTTGGCCGGAATTCCACAGCCAGTGTCACTGACGGAGAGCGCCGTATAGTCGGCAATCGGCAGGATCTCGGACCCGAGCTCCGCCACCTGATCGGCGCGAACTGCGTAGGTCTGGATCGTAAGCGTGCCGCCGCTCGTCGCGGCCATCGCATCGCGCGCGTTGACGGCGAGGTTGATGATGACCTGCTCGAGCTGGCCCGGATCGGCCCGGATCGAGCCGAGGTTGCGGCCATGCTTGACCACAAGGACGACCGTCTCGCCGAGCAGGCGCTTCAACAGATGGGACACCTCTGACACAACATCGGGAAGCTGGAGCACCTGCGGGCGCAGGGTTTGCTGGCGCGAGAAGGCAAGAAGCTGCCGAGTAAGGCCCGCAGCGCGGTTCGAGTTCGACTTAATCTGCTGGATGTCGTCATAGTCGCTGTCGCCCGGCGTGTGCCGCATCAGCATCAGGTCGCAATGGCCGATGATCGCGGTCAGGATGTTGTTGAAGTCGTGCGCGACGCCCCCTGCAAGCTGGCCGACCGCCTGCATCTTCGTCGCCTGCGCAATCTGCCGCTTGAGCTTCGCTTCCTCGCTGTTGTCCTTGAGGAGAAGAAGTACTGCGGCGTCGCCAAGCCCTCGCAGGCCAGCAATCGTGAGCGCTACCGGTTCCTTGGGGTCACGCATCAGGCGAATTGCGATATCGCCGGACATCGCAGGACCGCGAGCGTTGCGGCGGACGGCATCCGCGACTGCCGCCTTGTCTTCCTTTACGACGAGGTCGCCAGGATAGACCGGTTTTCCCTTCATACCGGCAGCAGTTCGGAAGGCCTGGTTCATGGTCAGGAAGCGGCCGTCGCGGTCGACCAGCGCAAGACCGATCGGCATCATGTCGAGCAGGGCCTGGAGGTTTGACGACCCGCTCGACGATTCCGCTCCGTCGAACAGAAGGAAAGTGCCGACCCCGTTCGGCTGCGCTGGGTTTACCGGCACATGGACGGCGCGCATCGCATTGCCTGCGTCGCCATCTCCTGGAAGGTGGAACAGGCCGTCTTCTCCGACGTGCACCAGCTCGGAGAAGCGTGGACCTTCCTCCGCATTGCCGGTTGGAATGGCCCGATCCGCGAACAGCCTGTTGGCCGCAAGGACCCTGCCCTCGCCGTCGACCAGTGCCGCAAGCACTCCGGCGCGTGACAGCCTCTCGCCAGTGACCCCCGAAATCCCCTGGACGGTAAGCGCCAGCGGATCGGCAGAGGGTGCGTTCGGGTATCGCCACAGAAGCAGGTCCTTGCGAAGGCCCGCTCGCTGGACTTCGACAGCGGTTGTCCCGGCCAAGGTGGCAACCCCGGCAACGCACCCGGCTCCGTCGCGCCATGCCATCGACACCGCGGTGAGAACCGACTGGTTCGACTCCTCGTCAGCGGAAAGCTTCAGGGGCGGAACGGCATCGAAGCGGATTCGATAAGCCTCGTTCGCGACAAGCAGGGCGCCGTCCTGCGACGTTATCGCAGCCGGTTCTTCGCAAAGCGCCAAGGCGGCACCGACCAGGCCAAAATCGGGTCCCTGATCTAGGGCTTCCAAAGGCGCGGCTGGCGGCGGACGGAAGGCCCGCCATCCAGCGACGGCTCCGACAATAGCCGGCCCACCCAGAACGAAGGCCGGGATCGGGCCGACGAGGAACCACAGCGCAGCGAGACTGAGAACCGCGGCGGCGGCGATGCCCGGGAGCAGCCAGCGACCGTCACCGTCCAGCGGACGATCGACGATCGTTGGCAGCTCCTGATGCAGCATCACCAGATACGTACGCGGTCAGCCGGTGCGAGGTAAAGCTTCTGGCCCTGTTGCACGTTGAACGCAGGGTACCACGGGTCCATGTTGCGAACGATGTCGGTCCGCTGCGGCGACGGCGAGTGCGGATCGGTCAGCAGGCGCTGGAGCAGGTTCGGCTCGCGATAATTGCGTCGCCACACCTGCGCCCAGCCCAGGTAGAAGCGCTGGTCGGCGGTCATTCCGTCGATCACTGGCGGCTCCTTCCCCCCGAGCGACGCGACGTAGGCGTCGTGCGCGACGGTCAGGCCGGCGAGATCGGCGACGTTCTCGCCCATCGTGAGCTTGCCGTTGACGTGCTTGCCCGGCAGCGGCTCGTACGCATTGTACTGCTGCTCGAGCTTGTCGAGGCGCGACGTAAAAGCTTTCGTGTCGCCCGGAGTCCACCAGTCGATGAGCTTGCCGGTGCTGTCGTACTTGGCGCCTTGGTCGTCGAAGTGGTGGCTGAGTTCATGGCCTATCACCGCGCCGATTCCACCATAGTTGACTGCCGGGTCGGCGTTCGGATCGAAGAAGGGCGGCTGCAGAATTGCGGCTGGGAAGACGATTTCGACCATTCCGAAATTGGCATAGGCGTTGATCGTCATCGGGGTCATGCCCCATTCCCAGCGCCGGATCGGGCCGCCGAGCTTGCCGACGTTATATTCGTGCTCGAACTGGGCCGAGCGAATCGCATTGCCGATCGCGTCGTTACGATCGATCTGGAGCCCGCTCATGTCGCGCCACTGGCTCGGATAGCCGATCTTGGGAGTGAATGCGGCGAGCTTCGCGTGAGCCTTGGCCTTCGTCTCGGGAGCCATCCACTCGAGGCTGTCGATCCGGCGATCCATTGCCGCGATGACATTTTTCACGAGCTGGTCTGCCGCGGCCTTGGTCTCTGGCGGAAAATATTTCGCGACGTAGAGCTGGCTGACGTCGTCGCCGAGCGCAGCCGTTGTGAAGTCGACTCCGCGCTTCCAGCGCGCTTCCTGCTCAGGGGTGCCGTTGAGCGTGTTGCCGTAGAAGGCAAATGCTTCCTTGTCGAAGGCGGACGGCAGGTACGCCGAATAACCGTCGAGCGACTGCACCAGGAGCTGGTCCTTGAGCACGCCGATCGGAGCCCTGGCGACGATCGCTGCCTCGCCCGTGATCGCGCTCGGCTGGGCGACGATGACGCTGTCGGTCCTCACGCCGATCCCGCTGAACAGGCCGGCGAAATTGAAGCCCGGAGCCCGCTTCTGAAGGTCGGCGACCCTCATCTTGTTGTACGTCTTGTTGGCGTCGCGGCTGTCGGTCTTCGTCCAATGGACCCGGGCGATTTTGGTCTCAAGATCAAGGATCGCCTTGGCGCGTGCCGCGGCGTTCGCCTCACCCGCCATGTTGAGAACGCTGGTCAGGTGTTGGAGGTACTTTGCGCGTGTCTCGACGAGCTTCGAGTCGTTCGAGAGATAATAGTCGCGGTCGGGCATGCCGAGGCCGGACTGGAACATCGTCAGCGCATAGCTCTCGGGAGCCTTGTCGTCCTGGCCGACGAACATGCCGAACGGACCGGAAATGCCGAGACGGTCAGCCTCCGCATAGATCTCGTCGAGTTCCGCCTTGGTCTTCACCGCGCGGATTTTGCCGAGCCACGGCTCGAACGGAGCGAGACCCTTGGACTCGATCGCGGCGGTGTCGAGGAAGCTCGCGTAGGCGTTTCCGATCTTGCTGTTCGGGTCTTTCGCAGCATTCTCGATCAGCTCGCGGGTCCGCTGGCGCGAGAGGTCATCGAGGACGGTGAACATGCCGTAGTTCGACTTGTCGGCCGGGATCGGCGTGTTCTTCGCCCAGGTACCGTTTGCGAACCCGTAGAAATCGTCGCCGGCCTGAATTCCGGTATTCATTCCAGCAGTATCGATACCGAACGTGCCATATTCCGGCTTTGGTGCGGGAGGAGCTTCCGCAACCGGGATTGGAGGGGTTTCCGCTGGAGGCGGCGGAACGTCTGCAGCCGGAGTCGTGGCACAACCGGCGAGCGCGCTGCCCGCCGCGAGAACGGCAATCCAATGCTTCATGGTGGTCAATTCCCTCAGGTAATCTCTTGAGCCTGCGCGTCCCGCGCAGCGTAGCGCCGTTGTCCCCATTTGTGGCCAACCCACCACCGCCATCCGACAAGCGACACCCAATATCCTGCGAACGCGAAGATCGCGCCGATGATGGCGAGGCCCGTGACCATTGCCGGCGCCGCGTCGGACACCAGCCAGGCCAGCCACCGCCACACGCTCGCGTGCGTGTTCGCGAGCACCTGGAGCGTGGACAGGTCCGCCTTGAAGCCCAATCTTGCGCCGACGTTCACGGCTGCCACGAGGAAGAAAGGTGTCGTCGCGGGGTTCGACAAGAACGTCATCGCAGCCGCGATCGCGACATTGCCGCGGAACGGCATGCAAAATAATGCCGCGCCAACGATCTGGAGACCCGGCACCATCAGGAAGATTCCCACAAACAAGCCGACCGCGACACCGCGCGGAACCGAACGGCGAGTGAAGCGCCACAGGTCCGACTGACGGATGCGGGGACCGAACGGCCTCAGCCAGCGGCTGTTCTGAACTTCCTCACGGGACGGCGCGTGCTTCGCCATGAAGCCGCGGATGGCGCGGGCGAACCTAGCCACGGTTCCTCAGCAGTCGCTGCTGCTCGCGCTTCCAGTCGCGCTCCTTCACCGTGTCTCTTTTGTCGTGCACTTTCTTGCCTCGGGCGAGCGCAAGTTCGACCTTCGCCCTTCCCCGAGAGTTGAAATATATGGATAACGGCACCAGCGTCAGCCCCTGGCGCGCCACCGCGCCCTGCAATTTCGAAATTTCGCGCCCTTTCAGCAACAGCTTACGGGCACGCCGCGGCTGGTGGTTGAGGCGATTTCCATGGCTGTACTCGGGGATGTGGCTGTTGATCAGCCAGACCTCTTCACCGTCCACCGTTGCGTAGCTTTCGGCGATTGAGCCCTCGCCGTGGCGAAGCGACTTCACCTCGGTCCCGGTGAGCGCAATGCCCGCCTCGAGCCGCTCGTCGACAAAGTAGTCGAAGCGAGCGCGCCGGTTCTCGGCGACGACCTTCTTCTTGTCGAATGGTGATGGGAGAGGTTTGGACACGTCAGACTATATAGGGATCAAATCAGGCCGGCGTGCTCCAACGCCTTGTCGACCACGCGCTTCGACGCATCCGACGGCTCGGTCAAGGGCAGTCGCAGTTCCAGCGGGTAGCCTGGACGCACGCGAGTAAGCGCGTATTTGGCCGGCCCTGGCGATGCGTCCGAGAATAAAGCGGCATGAAGCGGATAGAGCCGATCCTGCAGCTTAAGGGCGTCATTCCACCTGCCTTCACGCGTCGCGGCCTGAAAATCCGAGCACAGCTTCGGCGCGACGTTCGCAGTGACCGAGATGCATCCGACACCGCCCATCGCGTTGAAGCCAAGCGCCATGTCGTCATTGCCCGATAGCTGGCAGAAGTCCTCCCCGCAGGTCAGACGCTGGGCCGTGGCGCGAGCGAGATTGCCAGTCGCGTCCTTCACTCCGACGATGCGCGGGTGTTTCGCGACCTCGGCAAGGGTTTCGACCGATATGTCCGCAACGGTTCTCGAAGGTACGTTGTAGACGACAATCGGAAGCGGTGATGCCTCTGCGATGGCAAGAAAATGCGCAGCCTGCCCGGCCTGGCTTGGCTTGTTGTAGTAGGGAACGACCACGAGCACCGCGTCGGCCCCGACATCGGCTGCCGAGCGAACAAGCTCGATCGCAACCGCGGTCGAATAGCTTCCGCAGCCGGCGATCACCGGAACACGGCCCCTCGCCACTTCGACGGTGGTCGCGATCACGTTTCGATGTTCCTCGCGTGAAAGCGTCGCGCTCTCGCCCGTCGTGCCGCAGGGAACGAGCCCGTTGCTTCCTTCCGAAATCTGCCAGTCGACGAACTCGCGAAGTGAGTCTTCATCGACACAGTTGCCGGAAAAAGGTGTCACCAGTGCAGGTATCGACCCGTAAAACATGAACTTTTTGCCTTCACGAGGGACTCGTCGAGGTGGATACTCGCGAGCGTTCAGGGACTGATAAGGAGGGCAGTCGGACAATGTCCAGCATGAGAGGTGTCGCTCTAATCGTCCTGCTCGTCACAGCGACGGCTGCGTCAACCCAAACGCCGTACGCAGCACCGGTTCAGGCCGCGACCGTTGCCGCTCCATCCTATGGCTACAGTGTCGGATATGCCTTGAACGACTGGCGCCGGCTCCGTCAGAGCAGCGGCTATGTCTTCGCGGACTATGCCCGCTTCCTGAATGCCAATCCCGGCTGGCCCGAAGAGTCGAAGCTTCGCGGCTGGGCCGAGAAGGCCATGCGGCCCGGCGAGAATGCGGGTGTCGTGCTGTCCTTCTACTCCAGCGAGCAACCGAAGACCGGCAACGGCTATGCGCGACTGGCCGACGCATTGAGCGCAACCGGAAGGAACGCCGAAGCCCTCGCGGCCGCGCGAGCGGCTTGGGCGTCGTCCGATCTTAGTGGCTATGACGAACAGAACATCCTTGCTCGTTATGGCGCCAATTTCACGGTCCAGGATCACGATCGGCGGACGGACGCCCTGCTGTTCGCAAAGGACCCGGCGGACGCCCAGCGCTTCCTGCCGATGACGTCTCAAGCTCGCCGCGGAGCCTTCACGGCGCGCGTCGCGCTCCAGAGCCGGTGGCCGGACGCCGAGACCCGCTACCAGGCGGTGATGGGCCAGGTCACGACCGACGCCGGACTGATGATGGACCGTGCCCGGTACCTTCGCGATGCGAACTGGGACCATGCGGCTCGCCAGCTTTTCGCCCGCGATCACAACTTCACCTACCGTCCGGCCGATCCCGAGCGCTTCATGGACATGCAGATCCTGCTTGCCGACGGCGCCGCACAGAGCGGCTACTGGTCGCTCGCCTATAATATCGCCCGCCAGACGGACGACGTACTCACTCCGGGAGTGCAGATGGCGGACCAGCCTTACGACGTCCGCGACAAATACACGTCCCTGATGTGGCTCGGCGGAACCGCTGCGTGGAGCGGCCTCAACCGCCCGAATGACGCGATCATCATGTTCGACCGCTATTCGCGTGGCGGCAGGTCGCTGCAGGTTCTCTCGAAAGGGCTCTACTGGGCGGGCAAGGCCGCGCTCTCGGCTCGGAGGTCCGCAGATGCGACGTCTTATTTCCAGCGGGCCGCGGCCTATCCCGAGCTTTTCTACGGCCAGCTTGCGCTGGAGCAGCTCGGCCGTGCCGTTCCCGCACCGGGACCCCTTCCGACCTTCGTCGTGACCCCGGCCCAGCGGACCGAGTTCGGCAATCGTCGGCTGGTGCAGGCAGTTCAGATCACCGGCTCGCAGGGCCGCCGAGACGAGCAGACCCTGTTCGTCCGGGCGCTCGCGGAATCGCTCAGCAACGATTCCGAGCGAGTGCTCGCGACACAGTTCGGACAACAGACCGGACGGCAGGATCTGGGGGTCTGGGTCGCGCGCATGGCCCGAGTAAAGGGCAATGCCTTCTATGTCGAAACTGCCTACCCGCGCCTTCCGGTCTCGGTTGCAGGCGGCCGGATGTGGTCGCTCGCACACGGCATCACCCGCCAAGAAAGCTCCTTCGATCGCGCTGCCGTCAGCCACGCCGGTGCGCGCGGAATGATGCAGCTGATGCCGGGAACGGCGCGCGAGCAGGCCAGCAAGATGGGTGTCGGCTACGACGCGTACCGACTGACGACCGACCCCGCCTATAACGTGACGCTAGGAACGGCCTATTTCCAGCGAATGCTCAACATCTGGGACGGCAACGCCCCGCTGGCGATCGCGAGCTACAATGCGGGCTCGGGCAATGTCGGGAAATGGGTCCGTCAGTACGGCGATCCGCGCGGCCGCAAGGACGTGCTCCAGTGGATCGAGCAAATTCCGTACAGCGAGACCAAGGCCTATGTGCAGCGGGTGATCGAAAACAGCGTCGTTTATGACCGAATGAACCCGAGCAACCCGACGCAGTCGGTCCACGTCTCCCGCTTCCTCGGCAAGAGCGCTCCGGGCTAAGCCTCAGCAATGGGTCAGGGACAACCGCGGTTCATCACCGCCGCCGGTTTCACAAAGCTGCGGGCCGAATATGAAGAGCTGTTCGCGACCGAACGGCCGAAGCTTGTCGAGACGATCGCCTGGGCTGCCGCCAATGGTGACCGATCCGAGAACGGCGATTACATCTACGGCCGCAAGAAGCTTCGAGAGATTGATCGCAGATTAGGCTATCTCGCGAAGGTCATGAAAGCGGCGAAAGTCGTCGACCCCGCAGCGCAGGAATCGCGCGATCAGATTCGTTTCGGCGCAACCATCGACTTGGCGGATGAAGACGATGCTCGCCGGACGCTCACCATTGTCGGCGACGATGAAGCCGATGCTTCGGTAGGTCGGATCGGCTGGAGCGCCCCATTGGCGCGGGCCCTGATCGGCGCGCGTGTCGGCGACGAGCGGATCGTCAGACTGCCCGCGGGCGAGAAAAGCTACGAAGTGATGGCGATCCGCTACCCGGATTCCTGAACTCGCCGACGGAGCTGCTCCATCGACGCGTCGTGAGTCAGGTCAAGATGGAGCGGGGTCACAGAGACGTAGCCGTCGGCAATGACTTCCAGATCGGTCGAATGGCCCGGCGTTTCGACGACTGGCCCGAGCCCGAACCAGAAATAGGTGTAGCCGCGCGGGTCCTGGCGCTCGACGAGCCTCAGGCGGCCGTAGTCGCGGATGCCCTGCCGGCAGACCCGAACGCCCTTCACCTGCTCCGGCGGAAGTGCGGGGAAGTTCACGTTGATGAGGCTGCCCGGCGCCATGTCCATGTCGACGAGCGGTGCGAGCGCCTTTTCCGCCCAGGCTTCGGCTGCAGCGAAAGGTACGGTGTCGCCCATGCCTTCGCGCGAGTAAGCCTGGCTGAGGGCGATCGAGCGCACGCCTGCAAGCGCCCCCTCCATCGCTGCCGAGACTGTTCCTGAATAGGTGCAGTCCTCGGCCAGGTTCGCGCCCCGATTGATTCCGGAAAGTATCAGGTCCGGCGGCGAATCTTTCATGATGTGGGCGAGTGCCATCATCACCGCGTCGGTCGGAGTACCGGTGACCGAGAACCGGCGATTGTCATGCCGACGCACCCGAACCGGCTGAGTAAGCGTCAGGGAATGGCCGGCGCCAGACTGCTCCTCCGTCGGCGCGACCACCCAGATGTCGTCGGAGAATCGCTGCGCGATCGTCTCGAGAAGGTCGAGCCCGCGCGCGTTGATGCCGTCATCGTTGGTCAGGAGGATCCGCATGGTCGTGCCTATGCGGGACAGTTCCGAACCCCGCAATGGCGTCCAATGCGCTAATTCGGCAACAGAAATGCCATTTATTCACTGGCTGTCCGACAGTTCTTGTTAAGCCGCCATCGCTTAATTATAGGCGCAAGTGGGGGTAAACCGACTGAGTCCGGCGCCTAAGTCCCGGTAAAGTCGGCCTAATCCGTCACGGCTGCACCGTTGGCACGGCCGCAGCCAGCGGCGGCGCATACGGGGGTGTCCAGCGCGCTCGGGGGAGCACGTTGGTCCGAGCTGGGAGGGGTTCCAAATGGCTACTGCACTTGTCGACCTGTACGGCGGGCAACCTGTACCGTTCGACCGCATCATTCTCGCCGAAGGCTATCGTCCTTGCGAGGACGAAGATTTCATGTGCGATCTTCACCGCGCTTACTTCCTTCACAAGCTGAAGGACTGGAAAGAAGACATCGTGGAGGAGTCGCGCGCAACCATGGCGCAGCTCCAGGTCGACTCGCTTCGCGAACCCGACATCGCCGATCGCGCGTCGAGCGAAACCGATTGGGGTATCGAGCTCCGCACCCGCGACCGCCAGCGAAAGCTGATCGCCAAGATCGATTGCGCGATCCGCCGCCTCTACGAGGGCGAATATGGCTATTGCGAGGTGACTGGCGATCCGATTTCGCTTGCTCGCCTCGAGGCTCGTCCGATTGCGACGATGACCCTTGAGGCCCAGGAGCGTCACGAGCGGATCGAGAAGGTCTCGCGGGACGACTGAGGCATTGAGCCTGGGCGGCCTTTAGCCGGGCCGCCCCGCAAAAGAATACCGGCCCTTAGTGAAAGTGGCCGGCCAATTCGTCCTTGAGCCTAAGTTTTTCCTTCTTGAGCTCGTGGAGTTTGATCATGTCGGGGAGCGGGCGGTGCTCTTCTTCGTCGATTTGGGCGGAGAGAGCCGCGTGCTTGGATGAGAGCTCCTCGACATTTGCCTTGTCCATCGGTGCCATTCCTTTCCTTGAATGCGTCTGAACAGCGTCACGAGTAAAACATTTTTCTGACGCTTTGTCTCGTATCGTAAGCGTCTGTCTGGCCGACTGGAGTCGCGGCTCGTCGCGGCCGGACGGCGATGACGTGTGGCTTTTGCTGAGGTAGTTTCCAAACCGATGGACGACGCGATCCGGGAACAGCTTGACGCCATGAAAGCCGAGCACCGACGCCTGGACGAGGAGATTACGGCCCTTTCCGCCGAGCCAATTTCCGACCAGCTCGAAATTGCCCGCCTGAAGCGCCGCAAGCTGATGCTGAAGGACCGGATCCAGATGGTTCTCGATCGCAACACGCCCGACATCATCGCGTGATCGCTGTCCCGGATCGGGAAATTTCAGGCCGGAATCGCGACCTAACAGCGCTTTGGAGCGTTTTCAGCACAATGGAACAGTGGCACTGATTGCGTGATGGACGATTCGAGCAATCCGCAACCCGAAGCGCGGATCACGTCGAGGCTGATCGACAGCCTCTACACCGAGGCCATGCTTCTCGCCGACGAGGCGCGGTCCTATTTCGACGATGCCGGCCGCGACGATCGCGGAACCTTGGAGCCTTTCATCCGCGTCGGGTTCGCCTGCGAATCGCTCAAGGTGACCACCCGGATCATGCACATCGTCGCCTGGCTGTTGACCCAGCGTGCAGTTGAAACAGGCGAGCTTCCGGGCCGCGAAGGACGCCGTCCCGAACGTCGTCTGGGACACGCCGGTGACAGCGATCCGGAGCTGGTTGCGAAGCTTCCCCCGGCCGCCCAGCGCCTGATCGAGGCGAGCGCCGAGCTCTACGCCCGCATCAAGAGGATCGACGAGGGCGTTGTCGCCGAGGAACCGGCGGCGAGCCCCGCGCGAGCGCTGATGGGCCGCCTGGAACGGGGCCTCGGTGGGAATCTGGCCTAAGCGGCGCTAGTCTGCGCAGCGATGCGCAGCTTCACTTTCCATCCGGGACCAAGGTTGATCGCCGGCGCCGGCAAATCGGGTGCGCTTGCCGACTTGTTGCCGAAAGGCCCGGTCCTGTTTGTCACCGATGAGCAGCTGGTGCGCCTTGGCATCACCAACGCCGCCCGGGACACTCTTCAGGAGAGCGGGCGCGAGATCATCCTGTTCGATGCGGTTGAGGCCGATCCGTCACGAACAACGCTGGAGGCGGCTACCGAGGCAGGACGCTCGGCAGGAGTGAGATCGGTCATTGGCTTCGGCGGCGGAAGCCCGATGGACGTTGCCAAGCTCGCGGCCTACCTGCTCGGGTCGGATGAGGATCTCGACACCATCTGGGGCGTCGACATCGCGAAAGGTCAGCGCCTTCCGCTCGTTCTCGTTCCGACGACGGCCGGCACCGGCTCCGAAGCGACGCCAATTTCCGTTATCACCTGCGAAGGCGGCGTGAAGCTGGCGGTGAACGCGCGTCCGCTCACCGCCGACTGGGCCGTGCTCGACCCACAACTGACGATCGGCCTGCCGCGGGAAGTCACTGCCGCGACGGGCATTGATGCGATCGTGCACGCGGTTGAGGCCTATACGTCGGCGCGGCTCAAGAACCCGATATCCGACGCCCTCGCCCGCGAGGCGTTGCGCCTTCTCTCGTCCAATTTGCTGACCGCCTGCACGGAGCCGAAGAACGTCGCCGCTCGCGAGTCCATGCTTCTCGGGGCTCACCTCGCCGGCCTCGCATTCTCCAACGCGCCGGTCGCGGGCGTGCATGCCCTAGCCTACCCCCTCGGCGGGCTTCATCACCTGCCGCACGGAGTGACCAATGCATTGATGTTGCGTCACGTCCTTCAGCACAATGCGGAGGCCGCTCGCGATCATTACGCCGAGCTCGCCCCGATCGTCGTTCCCGAATGCGAGGCGGAAGGCAGCCAGGCCCGCGCCGCATTGCTCATTGACCGTCTCGACCAGCTGGTGACCGAAAGCGGAATCGCAACTCGCCTCCGTGACTACGGCATCGACGCTGCCGAAGCGCCAACGCTCGCCCGCGAGGCCATGAAGCAGACGCGACTGCTCGTGAACAATCCGTGCGAGATTACAGAGGCCGACGCTCAGCGACTCTACGAGGCCGCTTGGTGAGCCGTAAGCCACCGGCCATGCGGGCCGAGTTCAAAGTCTGGCGCGAGATGACGTCTCGCTGGGCAGACAACGACGCCTACGGGCACATCAACAATACCGTCTATTACGAATGGTTCGATAGCGCCGTGAACGCGTGGATGGTCGAGCAAGGCATGCTCGACATCGAGAACGGCGACCCGATCGCGCTAGTGGTGGAAACTAGATGCACCTACGCCGCCCCACTCGCTTTTCCCGAACCTGTGGAGATTGGGTTGGCGGTTGCGGAACTCGGGCGGTCCAGCATTCGCTATCGAATCGGAATTTTCGCCAAGAAGTCTGAGAACGCGGCAGCGGAGGGCAAGTTCGTCCACGTGGTCGTGGATCGTTCGACTCGTCGCCCGGTCGAGATCCCCGCCGATTGGCGCCAGAAGCTCGAAGCGATCAGCTAGAGCAGATCTTCGCCTTCGCTGCCTGGTATTCCGCCAACAGCTTCGCGACCAACTCGCCTGCTGGAAGCACGGCATCGACTGCGCCGACCCCCTGCCCAGAGCCCCAGATGTCGCGCCAGGCCTTCGCACCGGTCGCCGACTGGAAGTTCATCGCGTCTGCGCCTGGGGCTGGCAAATTGTCGGGGTCCAATCCCGCGGCGACGATCGACGAGCGCAGATAATTGCCATGAATACCGGTGAAGAGGTTCGAGTAGACGATGTCGGCAGCGCTGCTCTCGACGATCGCATCCTTGTACTCGTCGCTCGCACGTGCCTCCCCAGTCGCAATGAAGGCCGATCCGACATAAGCGAGGTCGGCGCCCGCGGCCTGCGCTGCAAGCACGGCGTCGCCGGTCGCAATCGCCCCCGACAACGCCAGCGGACCGTCAAACCATCGACGAATTTCATGGATGAGCGCGAACGGCGACCATCGTCCGGCGTGGCCACCCGCGCCCGCAGCTACCGCAATCAGACCATCCGCGCCCTTGTCGATCGCTTTCCGCGCGAACCGGTCATCGATAATGTCGTGGAGCGTAATTCCACCCCAGCCATGGACCGCGTGATTGAGCTCCTCACGGGCTCCAAGCGAGGTGATGACGATCGGCACCTTCCACTTGGCGCAGACCTCCATGTCATGCTCGAACCTGTCGTTGGATCGATGAACGATCTGGTTGACCGCGAAAGGCGCCGGCGGCGCGTCCGGGTGGTCGCGACCATGCTCGGCAAGCGCCTCGGTGATCTCATGCAGCCATTCATCTAACTGCGATGCCGGGCGCGCATTGAGCGCCGGAAAGCTGCCCACCACGCCTGCCTTGCATTGCGCAATGACCAGCTTCGGGTTGGAGACGATGAAGAGGGGCGCTCCAATGACAGGCAGCCGGAGGCTTGAGAGAATGGGTGGAAGCATCAGACCCCGTGATAAGAGCGATACCATTCGACGAACCGCGGTATGCCGTCATCGATGGTGGTGGTTGGCTGGAAACCGTGGTCACGTTCGATCGCACTGATGTCGGCGAATGTGTCCTTCACCTCGCCGGGCTGCATCGGCTCCGGCGAGACGAGTGCCTTCTTGCCCGTGGCCTGCTCAAGGAGCTCGACGACGCGCATGAGGTCCTCGCTGCGATGATTGCCGATATTGTAAATCGCGTGCGGCGCGGTGCCTCCGCCAGCCTTGGACGCCCCGTCGTCGGGCGGCGGGCAGTCGAGGCACGAGAGAATGCCCGTTACGATATCGTCGATGTAGGTGAAGTCGCGGTGCATCTCGCCGTGGTTGAAAAGCGGGAGCGGCTCGCCGGAGTAGATTGCCTTGGTAAAGATCCACATCGCCATGTCTGGTCGTCCCCAGGGACCATAGACAGTGAAGAAGCGAAGCCCCGTCGCCGGAAGCCTGTAGATGTTGGCGTAGGACTCGCTCATCAGCTCGTTCGCCTTCTTGCTCGCGGCATAGAGCGAAAGCGGATGATCGACCCTGTCCTCCACCCGAAAAGGGAGCGATTTGTTGCTCCCATAAACCGAGGATGAGGACGCGTACACGAAGTGGCTCGAGCCACGAGAGCTAGCCAGCTCGAGCATGTTCCCATGACCAAGCAGGTTCGAATTGAAATAGGCGGCCGGATTCTTGAGGCTGTACCGGGCTCCGGCCTGGGCTCCGAGGTGCACGATCCGGTCGAAGTCGGCAGAGCGCGAGAGCTTGTCCAGCGCCCGCGCGTCGCAGAAATCCAGCCGATCGAACTGGAAACGATCGCCGAAATCCCTCGACAGCGCGTCGAGACGCGCCTGCTTCAGGCTGGGGTCGTAATAATCGTTGAGATTGTCGATCCCGAGGATCCGCTCGCCGCGCTGAAGAAGCGCACGGGCCGTTGCAGCCCCGATGAATCCAGCCGCGCCAGTAACAAGGATCGCCATGTCCGCCGCTTAGCCGGACGCGTCGCGGCATGACTACAGCTATTTCATACTTGAAGGTCAGGCGACCGGGCGGCCATCGATATTGCCGGGCGGAGAATAGCGGCAGATCAGATAATCCCAGCGCCGTGCGGGATAGATGGCGCATCCGACGCGCGTCGTCCCCCTCCATACGACCTGGGTGTAATGGGCAACGTCGGCCCAATTGCCGGTACGGCTGACGTAGGGGAATGGTTGGCCGGGGCGGAAGTAGGCTCGCTCGGCCAGCCAGCCGCCGACCATCTGCTCAGGCGAGAAAGCGCCACGGGTTCCCATCCAGAGATTCTCACGCTGGCCCTGGCGATCGGCTCTTGTCGAATGCTGTAGCCGTCCGAGACGCGCGAGCATCGGTCCGTAAGACGCCGCAGCGGCGGCCAGCTCGGGATCCCATTGGAGAGGAGCAATACCAAGGCGCATCCGCTCCCGATTGTGCGCGGCGAGTATGCGAGCCGCCGTAACGCTCGACGCGTATGAAAGGCCCGCCGTCTGCCCGGGCGCAGCGCCGAGTCCCAAAAGGACGATCGCTGCGCTCGCGATCAGGAGTCTCCGCATCACCCACCCTCGATTGCCGTATCGAATGTACGCCTTGCGATGAGAGAAGAGAGGGGAGCGACCTTCCATTGGTCGCTGATCGGACTCGGGTCGGCGATAATTCGAACAGGTACGTTCGCCCGTCGGCCAGGTGACGACCTTGGCACTACGTGTGCGTTCTGCCCGCGAAAGGCTCAGCGGCGCGAAAGGCTATTATACTGCTGTAGCCGGCCCCGATCCTGATAGCCGGACGGGTGAATGATCGGGGCCGGTCGCTGACGGCTCAGGCCGAACGAGCCGCGGCACCGCCGGCATAGGGGTCCGGACCATAATCGTTGTCGCCCGTGGTTCCGGGGAGAACCAAGAAGACCAGAAGCACGATCGCGGCAACGGCGCCGACCAGAAAGAAAAGACCAGCCGTTCCCAGGCCCGCCATCGAGCCGCTCAGGATAGCTGGACCCGCCAATGCGAAGCCAATCGCGTAGGGAAGGATCGGAGCAAGCAACCACCAGCCGGTGCGATTCGTGTCGTGGAGACGGCGAGCGCCGACGGCGAGCTGCGGAACGAGCGTGGCGATCCACATCAGGACCGTAAGCGGCCCGTAGACGCCAGCAACCATGCCATCGAGGCCGACGATGTTCTCGACAATACTGAGGACGATGTAGGCAACGATGATTGCAAGGAAGAACCACCAATATTCCGCACGGGGTGCCCGGCCGGAAAAGTCAGCGTACTTCTGGAGCGGCCGCTTGGCCCAATCGATCGGATTCAGTTCGGTCATTTTTCTCCCCCTCTCTCGAGACTTGCGATGCTAGGGCCTCGTTTCTTAACCGCAACTACAATCAAGAATGGTCTGTAACCCTTTCAGTTTTCATATTTTCTATTTGCCATGCCGTTGGGTTTCGCGTCGTCGCCGCCTGCTCAGGCCGTACCGCCAGGTCCTTGCGGTGGCAGTGCGCCGGCCCCACATCGATGGAATGATCACGAAGGCCCAGTGGCGGAAATTCATCGACCATCCGGTGGTCGAATGGAGCCTGTTCGTCCTTGGCGTCGTGCTGATCATCATCGGGATCGTCACCGGACCGATACCGGGCCCGGGGGGCATTTTCTTCGCTGCGCCCGGCCTTGCGCTGGTCCTGAAGACCAGCATCTGGGCCAAACGGCGCTACGTGAAGTTCAAGCGCTGGCAGCCAAAGGTCCTTGGAAAGCAGCTGGAGCCAGGCAGCTGGACCGACATGGCGCTGAGGCGTCGTAGCGCTCGCCGGCGCAAGGAAGTGAAGAAACAGCAGCGATCCTCTGCGCTGGATCAGCCCGGAGCGAATTGACTTTGCGGCGTCCCTCCCTTATCGGCCCGCTGCAACAGCGGCTGCCGGAATGGCGGCCCTTTTCATTTAGATTTTGAGAGAATGAGCGATGAAGCGCACCTTCCAGCCGAGCAACCTCGTCCGCAAGCGCCGTCACGGCTTCCGGTCGCGGATGGCCACTGTCGGCGGTCGCAAGGTGCTGAACTCGCGCCGCGCCCGCGGCCGCAAGAAGCTCAGCGCCTAACAGTCCTCCGCAAGCGCTCGGATTTTCTCGCTGCGAACACCGGTTCGCGCGCGGCGACGCCGGGATTTATCCTTCTCGTGCGCGATCGCCGTGACGGGGACCCGCAGAAGCGCGTGGGCTTCACGGTCAGCAAGAAAGTCGGCGGGGCGGTCGTTCGAAATCGCATGAAGCGGCGCTTCCGCGAACTTGCCCGCGAAATCATCCCGTCAGCCGGGCACGTCGGTTCGGATCATGTCATGATCGGACGCTCGAGCGGAATCGATCTCGAATTCAGCGCCTTGCGTCGAGATCTGACGCATGCGCTGGAGAAGGCCCGACCGTGATCGCGCGACTGCTTATCCTCGTCGCTCGCGGATGGCAGCTCGGGCCGTCCCGAATCCTTCCTCCGAGCTGCCGTTACCAGCCGAGCTGTTCGGCCTATGCGATCACGGCACTTCAACGCTATGGGGCTGCCCGCGGTGGATGGCTCGCTCTCAAGCGGATCATGCGCTGTCACCCCTGGGGCGGCCAAGGCCCCGACCCTGTACCCTGATCGAGGATCCCAAGTGAACGAGAGCAAGAACCTGATCCTCGCGGTCGCGCTGAGCGCGCTCGTCCTGCTCAGTTGGACGG
>JBKPKZ010000138.1:0-3361 GCA_046731355.1 Pseudomonadota bacterium
CATTTCGACCGAGGCGATGGCGTCGAACTGCTCGGCCGTATCGCGATAGTCCTGGAGGCGGATTTCGATCCTGTGTTCAAGTCCTTCGGCGGCAATCTTCTCTTCGGCCCAGGCCTTCTGCTCCCTCGACAGGGTCAGAGCGACGACTTGAACTCCGCGCTTCGCCGCCTCGATCGCGAGCGTGCCCCAGCCGCAGCCGATCTCTAAAAGGCGCTGTCCGGGCTCGAGGCCGAGGCGATCGAGAAGAGTCCCGATCTTGCGCAATTGGGCAGCTTCAAGGCTCTCCTCCACGGCTTTGAACCGGGCGGAGCTGTAGGTCATCGTCCGATCGAGCCAGGCCGCGTAGAAATCATTCCCGAGATCGTAGTGGGCGGCGATGTTCTCGCGTGCATGCGACGGATCGTTGTCGCGGCGCCGGTGTCTGACGAGGTTGAACAGCCTCGCCGTCCCCTTCGCCCGCCCGGTATCGCCGAGGCTCCTCGCATTCACGGTGAACAGAGCGAACAGCGGAACCGGATCGGGCGAGGTCCACTCACCCTTCATCCAGGCCCGATACCAGCCGATCGATCCCGAAGTGACGAGGCGGACCAGGGCATACCAGCTGGATAAGCGAACGATCGCCACCGGGCCGTCCGCCTTGAACCCGATGCGGCGCCTCGAGCCGTCCGGCAGGGTGACGTCGAGACCGCCGACGTCCAGCCGCTCCTCGATCTGGTCGAGGACGACCGAAAAGCTGCGCGCGAACAATCGCCCGAGAAGGCCGCTGCCGTTCGCGAACAGCAGCCCGCCGCGCACCAGATGTTCGCCGCGAGTGCTCATCGGCGGCCAGTTATGAATTCGTCTCGCGGTTGTCGAGGTTTTGGGCGCATCCGCCGCCCGCAAGAGGAACGAGCGTTTCTCGCGCAAGCCGCGACCGTCGGCCCTCCCCGTAGCGGGCGTCCCCGATCGCGACCTTAGCATTGCAGCGGGCGCGGACGACGTCCGCCTGGGGGAGAATCGACCATTTGAGGAACTTGGCGAGCCTTGGATCGCGGCGGATGGCTTCGCGGACGATCGGATCGCCCATGTTGGTCGGCCGGCACTCGCCGACCGGGCCGAGGCCGTTGCGGAGCGGGTCGTAGGTGCTTCGGCGGTAACAATGGTCCTCGCGCCAGACGAGATCGCGTTTCCAGAAGGTCACCGGCGGCGGCGACGCGAAGAGCGAGGTCACCTGCCGCTCGCCGGCCCATTCGCGGACGGCCGCGTCGGCTCGATCGGTGATCAGAAGGTTGGCGCCGATATACGCCACGAGGACCGCGATCCCGGCCTGGGGGACGCGCCGCCATTCCCTGCCCATTTTCTCGCGCTGCTTCGAAACGCCGATCGAGACGGCGAGGAGCAGCCAGACCCAGACGTCGATGATGAACAGCCCGTCCGAGTGATACCAGCGGCTCGAAAAGGGCGAATAGAGCTGGACCGAATAGGTCGTCAGCATGTCGAGGAGCGGATGGGTCGCGGCGCCCAAATAGCACAGGGCGAGGAGCCAGCCGAAATGCATCGGAAGGCCGCTTTTGAACGCTTTGCCCCGCCCCGATTGCCAGCGGTCGAGCAACCACAGGAGCCCGGCAAGGATCGGGGGCATGATGAGTACCCCGCCGACGATCCCGTGCGTGAAGCCGCGGTGGATCGCCAGCGGGTCCCACGGCGCATTGCCGAAGAAAACGTCGATGTCGGGCATGTTGGCGCCGAGGATCAGCGCCGCGAGCCCCTTTCGGGTCTTCGTCTTGAGACCGGCCTGGCCCAGCACCCAGCCGGCCATCGAGTGGGTGAGATTGTCCACTTAGTGCTGGAGCGTCAGAGCTTGTGCGGCTCTTTCTCGACCTGCCAGGTCTGGCCCTTGGAAACGAGCGCCTGGAGGTCGGCCTTCTTGCCCGAGGCAATCGATGCATTCTGCTCGATCACCGCGGATTCGAAGGTCGGTGCCGGGTCTTCGTAGATCACTCCAAGCGCGACCGGGAAGCCCTGCGGCATTTCGATCAGCATCGCCGCGACGCCTCGGTTCTTCGGGTCGTGGACGATCACGGACGGATCGTCGGCCTCGACGACCTTCAGCACAAGCCGTTCGGTGTCGAGCGCGAGCCCCTTGGTGTCGCCCGCGAACAGCATCTTCTCGCCGGGCTTGAGCCAAAGCTGCTTCTCGCCCGCGACGCTGCGGTCGGTGAAGCTGGCGAAGACATCGTCGTTGTAGACCACGCAATTCTGGTAGATCTCGATGAAGCTCGCGCCCTTGTGCGCGTGGGCAGCCTTCAGAACGTCCGGCAAATTCTTGTGTACGTCGATGCCGCGCGCAACGAAGCGCGCGCCCGAACCCAATGCGAACATGCACGGCGTCACCGGCCGGTCGACCGATCCGAACGGGGTCGAGGGCGAGCGGGTGCCGACGCGGCTGGTCGGTGAATACTGGCCCTTGGTCAGGCCGTAGATCTCGTTGTTGAACAGGAGGATCTGGCAGTCGAGGTTGCGGCGGAGCACGTGCATCGTGTGGTTGCCGCCGATCGACAGTGCGTCGCCGTCGCCGGTGATGATCCACACGTCGAGCTCGGGATTGGCGAGCTTGATTCCGGTCGCGAAGGCCGGCGCACGGCCGTGGATGGTGTGAAAGCCGTAGCTCGCCATGTAATAGGGAAAACGGCTCGAGCAGCCGATGCCGCTGACGAACACCGTCTTTTCGCGAGCGACGCCTAGGTCCGGCATCGTCCGCTGCACGGCCTTGAGGACGGCATAGTCGCCGCAGCCCGGGCACCAGCGGACCTCCTGGTCGCTCGCCCAGTCCTTGGCGGTGGTGACTTTGGCCATTTCATTCATCAGAACATGATCCAGTAAATCATCAGGCAGACGACGATCAGCATGATGATCATCGGCCAGGGATTGATCGTCTTCACGCCAGCGCCCTTTCGACCGCCTCTTCGATCTCGGCGATTCGGAAGGGATGGCCGCTGACCTTGTTGAGGGGCTTGGCGTCCACGAGGAACTGGTCGCGGAGCACGGTCTTGAGCTGGCCGGTGTTCATCTCCGGGACGATGATCCGATCGAAGCTCTTCAGAAGCGCGTCCATGTTCGACGGCATCGGCCAGATGTGGCGGATGTGGACGTGCGCGACGTCGAGGCCCTTGTTCAACGAGCGCCGGACCGCCTGGTGGATCGGGCCAAAGGTCGAGCCCCAGCCGACCACTGCCAGCTTGCCGCTTTCATCGCCGAGGCAAATGTCCTGGCCGGCGATCGAGTCCGCGACGCCGGCAACCTTGGCCGCGCGCAGCCTCGTCATTTCCGCATGGGCCTCAGGCGTATAATCGATGTTGCCGCTGCCCGGATTCTTCTCGAT
>JBKPKZ010000139.1:0-15176 GCA_046731355.1 Pseudomonadota bacterium
AGACGAAGCAGAAGAGGATCGCCGCGTCGCCTTGGTTCACGACCGGCCAGAAGCTCTGCGGGAAGTGGAACAGAAAGTAGCCGATCGCGATCTCCCCGGCCATGAGGAAGGCCGCAAGGCGAGTGAACAGTCCAAGGACGACGAGCACTCCGCCGACCACCTCAATGATTGCCGCGGCGAGAAGCAGCGCCGGAAGCGGATCGGGCACTCCAGGCTGAGGCACCGGGAAATGGAAGAGCTTGGCGGTCCCGTGCTCCATGAAGAGCAGTGCGGCTATGATTCGAAGCAGCGCCAGCAGTTGCGGCTGCCATTTTTCGAGCAAACGGAAATCAATTGCGATGCTCCTCTGTAAGGTCGTTACGGTGGGTTATCGGAAACCTGGGATCGCCGCCAGAAGTGTCACCGATGTTACCGCGTCGGCTTAGAGCCGGCTGACATCGAGGACGGCCTGCGCGAAAGCTCGCGGCGCTTCCTGCGGGAGGTTGTGGCCGATCCCGCCGGTTATGGTGCGGTGCTCATACTTGCCAGTGAACTTGGCGCGATAGGTTGACGGCTCCGGATGCGGGGCGCCGTTCGCATCGCCTTCCATCGTGATCGTCGGGGCAGAGATCGTCGGGCCGCCCGCTAGTCGTTTCTCGATGCCGTCGTATCTTGCCTCACCTTCGGCTTGACCGAGCCGCCAGCGATAATTGTGAATGACGATCTCGACGTGGTCGGGATTGTCGAAAGAGGAGGCCGTTCGATTGTAGGTCGCGTCGTCGAACTTCCATTGCGGTGACGCGAGCCGCCAGATCAGCTTGTTGAAGTCGTGGCGGTTTTTCTCGTACCCGAGCTTCCCCCGCTCAGTCGCGAAGTAGAATTGGTACCACCATTGATATTCTGCTTCGGGTGGAAGCGGCTGCTCGCCTGCCATCTGGCTGCCGATCAGATAGCCGCTGACCGAAACGAGCCCGCGAACGCGCTCGGGCCAGAGCGCGGCGACGATGTCCGCCGTGCGGGCACCCCAATCGAAACCGGCGAGTAACGCCTTCTCGATCTTCAGCGCTTCCATCAGGTCAACCACGTCCTGCGCGAGCGCACCGGGCTGCCCATTGCGCATGCTGTCCGCCGAGAGGAAACGCGTGGGCCCGTAACCGCGCAGATAGGGCACGATCACCCGATGGTCCTGGCCGGCGAGGATCGGCGCCACGTCGTCGAACGCGCGGGGATCGTAAGGCCAGCCGTGAAGCAGGATCACTGGCGGCCCTTTCGATGGTCCGTAATCGGTGTAAGCCACGTCCAGAAGCCCGGCCTGAACCTGTTTCAGGCTCGCGATTGGATCCGCTGCCTTCGCCATGCTCAACACTCCGAATTGAGAGGCCGCCACGGCCGCCCCGGTCGCGCCGCAGAAGGTGCGGCGATCGAAAGAGGCGGCCTTATCGTTGGGTGGTGACATGCTTCCTCCTCAGCGAACCCCTCGGAACGTTTCGCGTAGGTCTTCCGTCAGAAGCTGCGGCTGTTCCCAGGCTGCGAAGTGCGTACCCTTGTCGTGCCTTTTGTAGAAGACGAGGTGCGGATAGGCCGCGCGCGCCCAGCTCTCCGGAGCCTGGTAGATCTCGTAGCGGAAAGCGCTGACGCCCGTTGGTAGCGGCACTCCGCGCGGATCGAAGAAGCCGCCCTTGCCGTCGCGCACCGCCCAATAAAGCTGCGCCGATGAAATCGCCGTGTTCGTCAGCCAGTAGAGCGTAATGTTGTCGAGGATGTCGTCGCGCGTGAGGCCTTCCTGGGCTCCGTCGAACACCTTGGCGATCAGCCGATAGCTCTGGATGTCGTGATCGAGGATCCAACTGGCGAGGCCGACGGGCGAGTCCGTCAGCGCGTAGAGCGTCTGCGGCCTATTCCGCATCTCGATCGCGTATCCGAGGCCGTTCTGATAAAAATCGGTGAGCTGGTTCCAGGCGTATTTCTCGTCGGCCGAGAGCCCGGCAGGCTCTGGTCCAGCGGGAAGCGCATTCCTGACCGCTTCCGGCAAGGTCGCCGACATGTTGGTGTGGATGGCGAGAAGGCCAGCCGGTTTCTGCAGCGCCATCACCTCGGTGACTGCATTGCCCCAGTCGCCGCCCTGCGCAACGTAGCTTTTGTATCCGAGCCTTTTCATGAGTGTGTCCCACGCTCGTGAAATGCGCGCGACGTCCCAGCCGACCGCCGGCGGCTTGCCGGAGAAACCGTAGCCCGGGAGCGAGGGGATCACGACGTCGAACGCGTCGGCTGCAGTGCCGCCGTGCGCGGTCGGGTTGGTCAGGGGATCGATGACCTTGAGCTGCTCGATGATTGAGCCCGGCCAGCCGTGCGTGACGATCAGCGGAAGCGCGTTGGGATGCTTCGACTTCACGTGGATGAAGTGGATGTCGAGACCATCGATATTCGTGATGAAGTGCGGATAGGAGAAGAGATGCGTCTCGGCCCGCCGCCAGTCATGCTGGTTGGCCCAATAGTCCGCGAGCTTGCGCATGGTCGCGAGCTGAACGCCTTGCGTGTCGTCGGCCACCTGCTCTCGCTCGGGCCATTTGGTCGCCTTTATGCGGCGCTTGAGGTCGGCGAGTTCGGCGTCGGTGGCACGGTACCGGAAGGGCCGGATCGACGTGTCGCCGGCCGGCACGCTCGACGCCGGCGGCTGCGCGTAGCTCGGCGATCCCTCGATCGCGGATGGCAGGACGAGGGCGGCGGCAGTACCTACGAAAGTGGTCGTCAGGAAATCGCGGCGGCCGAACGCGGAATGCTCTTCGTGCATGAATTTTTCTCCGAAAGGCGAGGACGCGGGCGATCAGGCGGGGGAGGGGAGAGTGCGATCCGCCCGCGTCATCCGCTCGGTGCCCAGTATGGGGCTTGCGCCGAGCTCTTGGGGTGATCAGGCCGGAACGGCGAGCGAAACCTTCGCATCGATGCCGCCCTTCGCCATCTTTGAATAAGGGCAGGTGGCGTGCGCAGCGTCTACCAGCGACTGGGCGACGTCGTCCTGGATTCCGGGGATGCTGACGTTCAGCCGGGCAGTCAGGAAATAGCCGTCGTCGCCCTGGTTCAGGTCGACCTCGGCGTCGATTGCCGTGTCCGCCGGAAGCTGGATTCCGGCCTGCCTGGCGGCAAGGCCGAGCGCGCCTTCGAAGCAGGCTGACCAGCCCGCCGCGAACAGCTGCTCTGGATTGGTTCCGGGGCGGTTGGTGCCCGGAGGGGAGAGCTTGATGTCGAGCTGGCCGTCGGAGCTCCTGGCCGCTCCTTCGCGGCCGCCGACGGTGTGAACCTGCGCAGTATAAAGGGTCTTGGAACTCATGCTGGTATCCTTTCGTGAGCAGACACTTAGAGCGTGGGGAACTCCCCAGCAGACTGTCAAAATGAGAAACTGCTTCTCGGATTCTGCAATGGCTTACGGCTCCGCGAACTCGGTCAGCGGCTTTCCTTTCTGAACAACGTAGGTCGCGAGTTCGGCTCCCGGCCCGGTGCCAATGTTCCGCGCAGCGTGGTAGGTTCCTTTCGGGACGAACAGGACGTCGCCGGCTTTCAGGGTAACCGATCCCTCGCCCTCGACGTCATACTGGAGCGTGCCTTCGAGGACGTAGATGATCTCCTCGCCCGGATGCCTGTGCATCGGGAAGGAAGCGCCGGGTGCAAAGTCGACGCGGGACTGGAGGGTCTCCCAGCCAGGAATGCTAAGGTCGCGCCGTTGCAGGTCGGTGCGGGTCGTGCCCGCCGGCCGCGGCAGCGCCTGACTCGATGCCAGATCGGACGCCGACGCGATTAGTGCGACGGCGAGGACTCCCGCGCATGCGAGCTTCATTCGCTCCTCCATCCTTGCTGGAACGACAGGCGGCGCCCGGCACGGGTGCCACTATCTCGTGAGGGGTCGATTGCGGGCCATTACGCGATCCGTCGAACTGCCCGACCAGACTCGAAACACTAGGGCCCCTGCGCCCGTCGCTTCGAGTCGGTCAACAACCGCAAGCGGCACAAGGCGTTAGGCGGCCTTCGCGCGTAGTGCGAGCAGGCCAATCAGGAGGTCGTCGCGTTCGGCCTCGAGCTCCTCGATCGTCCGCGAGCCGACCTCGGCATGGACGCTGTCGACGAGCTTCTTCTGCACTTCCGGAGTCAAGTCGGGATTCCCGAGGCCCTTGAAGGACGCCTGGAGCGGGCCTGCAAATTGCTCGAAGAAATGCTCGATCCCGCCGGTTCCGCCGCCAAGATGATTGAGCATCATATTGCCCATCAGGCCCCAGCGCAGGCCGGGTCCAGAGGAAAGGGCGGTATCGACATCCTCGGCGCTGAGGACGTCATTGGCGACGAGGTAGTAGACTTCACGCGCCAGGGCGGCCTGGAGGCGATTGGCGACGTGGCCCGGAAGCTCCTTCTTGATGCGGACGGTGTCCTTGCCGATCGACGTATAGAATTCGTCCGCTCGCCGGATCACGTCTTCCGAGGTTTTCGCACCGCCAACGATCTCGACCAGCGGGATCAGGTGTGGCGGGTTGAACGGATGGCCGATGACCGTGCGCTCGGGATGGAGGGTAGCGCCGACCTGGATCTGGCTCATCGGAATTCCGGACGAGCTGGATGCGATGATCACGTCGGGTGGCAGCAACGCGTCGAGCTGGCCGTAGAGATTCTGCTTGAAATCGAGCCGTTCGGGGCCGTTCTCCTGGACGAAGTCGACGCCTTTCAGCGCTTCCGCGAGGCCCGGGCTGAACGTCAGGTTCGCCTGTGACGCGCCGGCTGACAGGGCAAGACGCTCGAGCGTCGGCCAAGCCTTCGCAACGAAGTCGCGAAGCCGCTCTTCCGCACCTGGAGCGGGGTCTGTGGCAACGACCTCCAGTCCCTTGGCGAGGAACAGTGCGGCCCAGCTCGCGCCGATGACGCCCGTGCCGACGATGGCGATGCGGCGGATGGTCTTGTCGGTCATGTCGATTTCTCCAGGTCGGGATTTTTTAGATTTCGGCGTAGGCGATGCCCGTAAGGTTGCCCTGCGCAGCGAGGATCCGGCGCACGTTCGAACCGTCGAGATCGGCGGAGTAGATCGTGCCGGCGAGGTCGGTGAAAAACATCCGATTGCCGCGCAGGTCGAGCGCTATGCCGATCGCTTCCATCAGGTCGTGGACGAGCACCTGTGGAGCAGCATCGGCTTCATCGATCGCTGCGCAATTGACGGTGTTGCCGCGCGGCGGATTGCCGCGATCCGTCCAGTAGAGGATGCGATTGTCCAGATCGAGCTCGAGGTCGATCGGTTCGGGAAGCTTATCGAAGAGTACCTCGATATCGGAGCGGCTCGAGGGGTCTTCGCCCTTCGGCATCTCGATATTCGCGCGTAGGATGCGGCCGACGCCTTCATTGTCGGCGCCCTTCTGGCTCCAGTAGATTTTCCCTGCATCCGAATCGACGGCGATTCCGACGCACCAGCGCCATTGCTCGCGCCGGTCCGCGTCGCCGCGGCCGGTTTCGATCAATGTTTCGACGCAGGTTCCGTCGAGGTTTGAGCGCATGACCCGCATTCCCTCGCGGTCTGACCAATAGATCTTGCCGTCAGCCTTATCGAGGTGAAGCTGCTTCGGCGTGTGCGTTCCCCCAGGCGGAACGAGCATTGTCCGATAGCTGCCATCGAGGTTCGAGCGTTCGATCGAGCCATCGTTGAGGCTGGGCACGCCCATGTTGGTCCAGTAGACATGGCCCGCCTCGGCATCGACCACGACGCCATCGGGAGTCCGCGCGTCGGCGACGATGATCTTGCGGTCGGATCCGTCGGGCTCCATCGAATGAATTCGTCCGGCGTTGATCTCCAGAACGAAAAGCCGGGGCTTCCCCATCACATCCAGGGAGGATCGGATCGACTCGTGAATGGTCATGATTTCTTCCTTTTGGTGGACGTTCGCCGATCGGATTTCGCCGCCTGCGCGACCCGCTCATCGAGACCGCTTTTGTCGCTGAAGAAGGCTGCGGCGAAGAGGCCGCATCCCAGTAGAATTGAGACGAACACTCCAAGCGTGGTTGCAATCGCCATGTTGGCGTCCAGCGCTCCGGCCAGCTTGAGATAGCCAAGTGCGCCGATCACCATCAGGATTCCGATGCCGGCGATCCATTTCATGATGCGTTTGAAGTCCGCGAGGGCCGCTTGACGATCGTTGGCCATGGCGATCACGCCGCCTTCGCGAAGTTGGGCGGGCGCTTCTCGATAAATGCAGCGAACGCTTCTTTCGCCTCTGCGGACACGACACGCTCGCTGAATTCCCGGCCCTCGGCTTCGACAGCCGCGCGGATAAGCGAGGAAGACGCCAGCTTCAGGAGCCTCTTGTGCGCCTTCAATGCGCCCGCTGGCTTTGCGGCAAGCTTGCGCGCGGTGGCCATGGCGACCTGGAGGACGTCCGCATCCGGCACCACTCGAGTCACCAGACCGAGGTCCACTGCCTGTGTTGCATTGAATGGCTCGCCGAGAAAGTAGAGCTCGGCGGCACGGAGGTAACCGGCCCGAGCCGGGATTGAGAAGCTCGATCCGAACTCGGGAGTCAGCGCCAAGTTGATGAACGGGATCTGGAACCTCGCGTTGTCGGCGGCATAGACGAAGTCGCAATGCGTGAGCATCGTCGTGCCTCCGCCGACCGCAACACCCCGGACGGCTGCGATGAGAGGCTTGCCGAACTTTATGAACACCCCGGTCAGACGCGCCTGCGGGGCATCGCTCCCGCGTGGCGGATTCTCCTGGAAGTCCCTGATGTCGTTACCAGCGGTGAAATCGTCGCCGGCGCCGTGCCACAGCACAACCCGAACATTGTCGTCCCTGTCCGCGGCGGCGAGGACCTCGGCGAGCCGCGCATACATTGTGCCGGTCATCGCGTTCTTCTTGTCGGGCCGATTGAGCTCGACGCGCAGAACGCCGTCCGTCAGTTCGGTCAGTACGTCATTCATGATCTGATCCTTGTTGGAAGCTTGGCCTCAGGCCGCCCACTTCGTGGCTTCGGGGATTGCTCCCGCCTCGCGCAGGCTCTCGATGCTCTTTGCATCGAAGCCGAGTTCGGCGAGGATTTCCTCGTTGTGCTCGCCGAGGCCGGGGCCACGCCGCGCATTTTCCTTGGCAACGCCGTCGATCTGGAACGGGCTGCTGATGGTCGACGTCAGTTTGCCCGCGCCTTCCAGCGGAACCACGATGCCGTTGGCCGCCAGCTGCGGGTCCTTGATGACCTCGTTGGGCCCGTTCACCGCGCCGAACGTGATGTTGATCTCACCCAGCCGCTCGGCCCAATGCGCCATCGGCTTTGAGGCGAAGACCTCCTCGAAGATTGCGGTGAGCGCGCCCCTGTTCACGGCGAGCTTGGCGGGATCGGAGAAGCGCGGGTCGGTCAGAAGGTCCGCACGATCCATGGCCTTGACCAGATCGACAACCTTGTTGGGCTGGGCGACGAGGACGAACCAGATGCCGTCGGAGGAGCGGTAGACGTTGGCGCCGGCGTTTGCCGGATGCTCCCGGTCATGCAGCGGTGGCTGCTTGCCGCCCGCCAGCGCGCCACCGACTGCCACGCTCGCCGACCACACGCCAGCGGCGAGTAGCGACGTCTTGACGTTCGAACCCAAACCGGTGCGCTCCCGGCGATAGAGCGCGGTCGCGATCGCCGCATAAAGGGCAACGGCCGTGGAATTGTCGCCGCTTCCGCTGACGGGCCAAGTTGGCGACGAACCCGCATCGCGTGTCATCGCTAGGAGGCCGCTGCGTGCCCAGAAGGCAGTAAGGTCAAATCCCGGCAGGTCCGCGTCCGGCCCCTTCTCGCCGAAGCCGGTGAGGTCCGCGTAGATGAGGCGAGGATTCAGCTCGACGATATCTTCATATTCGAGACCGAGATGCTTACGCGCGCGGTGGGGTGTGTTGACGATCATTACGTCGGCCCACTGGACCAGCTCGATCAGGACCTGGCGCGAGCTCGGCGATTTCAGATCGAGCGTGAGACTGCGCTTGTTCCGGTTGGCGAGGTGCCATTGGTAGGCCTCATCAGCGATGGGATCGATCGGCAGCTTGTGGCCTACTCTCCAGAAGTCTCCGCTCGGCGGCTCGACCTTGATGACGTCGGCGCCGAAGTCGCCCAAGATCACCGCAGCGCCGGGCGCGGCGACGAAGCTCGACAGGTCGACGACCTTCAGTCCGGAAAAGATGTTGTCATTTGCCATTTTCATTCTCCTGATTTCGGAAGGTCACCGGCCGCGGAACTGCGGGGCGCGCTTCTCCAGGAAGGCGGTCGTGCCCTCCTTCTTGTCTTCAGTTCCGGCCAGCAGGCCGAAGTACGACGCTTCGAGGACGAGGCCGTCGGCCTGGCTCGTTTCCATCCCCTTGTTGGTCGCTTCGAGCGCTAGGCGGATGGCGATCGGGCCGTTCGCGGCGATCTCGCCGAGTATCGTTTCGGCGCGCGGGATGAGCTGGTCTGCCGGCAAGACCTCGTTGACCAGGCCGATGCGGTAAGCTTCGTCAGCGCCGATCATTTCGCCGGTCAGGATCAGCTGCAGTGCGCGGCCCTTGCCGACCAACCGCGGAAGCCGCTGGGTTCCGCCGCCGCCGGGGAGCAGCCCGAGGTGAACTTCCGGCTGTCCGAACTTTGCATGCTCGACCGCGATGCGGATGGTGCAAGCCATTGCGGTCTCGAGGCCGCCGCCGAGCGCGAAGCCGTTGATCGCGGCGACGACGGGTTTGCCGAGATTCTCGATGAGGTCGAGCACCTCCTGGCCAAAGCGGCTGCCCTGTTCCGCGTCGATTGCGCTGGTGCGCGCAAGCTCGCTGATGTCGGCACCGGCGATGAACGCCTTGTCGCCGGCTCCGGTGAGGATGACTCCGCGGATGCCGGCATCATTCCGGGCATCCTCGAAAGCCGAGCGGAGGTCGGACCAGGTCGCGCGATTGAGCGCGTTCAGCACGTGCGGGCGACTAATCGTCACATAGGCGATCGCGCCCTTCTTTTCGTACTTCACGTTCTCGAGACCGAGCGCGCGGGTTTCCTCTGCCGCCGGAGCGACTGCGAGCGAAGCCATGGTGTATTCTCCTTGAGTAAGGTTCGATCAGACGAAGGCGCTGAGGCCGGTGGCGGCCTTGGCAACGATCAGATTCTGCATCTGGAACGTCCCTTCGTAAGAGTAGATCGCCTCGGCATCCGCGAAGAGCCGGCCGATGTTGTGGTCGACGAGGATGCCGTTGGCACCGTGCAGCTCACGCGACCAGGCGACCGTCTCACGCATGCGCTGCGTGGTAAACGCCTTGGCCAGGGAGGCCTGTTGATCGGTGAGCTTGCCGGACTCCTCGATCTCGGCGAGCCGCAGCATCATCGCCTGGCACGCGGTTAGATTGGCTAGCATCTTGGCGATCAGGTCCTGCATCATCTGGAACGCGCCGATCGGCTTGCCGAACTGGTATCGCTCCTGCGCGTATTTGACCGCCAACTCGAAGGCGCCCATCTGGATTCCGGTCGCTGCCCAACCGACGCCGGAGCGCGTCTCACGCAGCACCAATGCGGTTTCGCGGAAGGTATTCGCCTTTTGCAGGCGGTTGGCCTCCGGAACACGGCAGTTTTCCATGATGATGTGGCCGTTCTGAACGACCTTCAGCGCCATCTTGTTCTCGATCTTCTCGACCCTGAAGCCGGGCGTCGTCTTGTTCTCGACGATGAAACCCTTGACCTGATTGTCGTCGAGATCGCGCGCCCAAATGATCGAGATGTCGCACCAGGTCGCGTTGCCGATCCACTTCTTCTCGCCGTTCAGGATCCACTCGTCGCCATCACGCTTCGCGGTGGTGAGGAGGCCGCCGCCAGTGCCTGATCCGACCAGCGGCTCGGTAAGGCCGAAGCATCCGATCTTCTCGAACCGCTCCATTGCCGGCAGCCATTTCTGCTTCTGCTCTTCGGAGCCAAGCAAAGCGATCGAACCCATCGCGAGGCCGGTGTGCACGCCGTAGAAAGTGGCGAAGGACGGGTCGATCTTCATGAATTCCATGGCGATAAGCCCGATCAGGAGCGGCCGGCCGCTCCGACCGATGCCCAGGTGGCCGATATCGAGCGCCTTCAGCGGCTCGATTAGCTCGAATGGGAACGCGTCCCGGACCCAGTAATCATTGATGATCGGCGCGACCTTCGTCTCCGTGAAGTCACGAACCCTATCAAGGATCGCGCGCTCGCCTTCTGTGAGAGCCCCTACGATGTCGTAGAAATCTCCGTTCGGAGCCGGCAGCGGCTTGTGTTCTGGCTTGAGGGCCGTGGCCATCTTAAATTCTCCGTTTGATTGCTCGAGCCGCAGTGCGGCGGACGCAGAAGCAAATGGCGGACACGAGCGTCGGCCAGTAGACGGAGAGTTCGGGAAGAAGCCTTCCGCGAGTTGGAAGGCCAAGCTATTGCCGTTCCCTAGGGACGACGAGGCGGTCATGGATCGTCTCGACGCAATGGGAAGTCGCTCTTGCTCTATAACGGGTGAAGGATTTGAGATCGGCGGTCAGCGGATCGCTGAAGAAATGCGGCTCGCAATTCACTCGAAATGGAACTTCAAACCGGCGGATAACAGGTCGGGATTGAGCGTCACCTTGGCGCGGACAGGTTCGCCAGCGAGGGATCCGGTCGCGTGGACATTGAGCCAGATGTGCTTGTAGTCCGCAAAAAGCTCCCACTTCCTGCTCAGCCGATATTCAACGCCGCCTTGGAGCACAAATCCATTGTGGTCCTGGACCTTGAGATCTTTGACGGCGCGATCGTCCGTTTTCAGGATGAATAAATGAGCCCCGCCCGCTCCGACATAGGGCCTGAAACCCTTCCAGGCCGGCAAGCTGTAGACGGCGGTCAGCACTACCGGGCCGAATTGCACGTGGCCAAGCTTGCCGAAAGAGGAGACGCCGCCTTCGCCGACCACGTCGGCGGAAGGTGGGATTCCTCCCATGAACATCACGGACAGGTCGTCCGAAAGCTCATACCCAACATCGACGGTCAGTGTCGTGTTGTCGGTGACGCGAGCGGTGCTTCCAGGAATGACATTCCCGCGGGTCGTGATCCTTGCATCTGAGTTGTATAGGGCGCGAGCAATGCCGACTCTCGCGGACCAATGGCTTGTCGGGTCTTTTTCATCATGCTTGACCTCGTCCGGCATCATCGTTTGAGCCGGCCCAACATGGGGCGATGCCTGCACCGCACTTGCGGCCAGCAATGATAGCGCGGTTTCAATCATTATCGGGGAGTGGAGCGCTACAACCGGTGACAGCGGGTGACCGGCACGACGTGATCCGTGCCGTCTTGCGCATCCTGAATCCAGGCGCGGTCGCCACTCGTCGCAATGACTCGATAGCGTGGGTAGGAATTCGTGCCGGTGCGAACCAGATCTCCCGGCGCGATAGGCGCGAAACGCTCGTCGGCGGCGTCCGCCACGATCAGTTTCAATGCGGGTCTGGCCACGAGCGCGTTCCTCGGCTCAGCGGTGGGCGGCGGACTGCAGGCCGATCGTCGCCGAAAGATAATTGTCGATCATCTCTCGGGCGCCACTCGTCAGGACTGCGCGGAGCTCACCAGTGATCTCCTGCTTCCCGGCGATGAGGTTGCGGCTCTCAAGGTCCGCGAGCCATCGGCGCATTGCCTGGGACGGCACGCTGATCAGTGAGCCAAGCTTCTCGAGGCTAAGATTACCACGCCGATCCGAGTGAAGTGCGAGGAGGATGTCCCAGCCGGTTTCGTCGACCATGGCCGGCGGCAGGGATGCTGCCGCGGTCAGGCTCTGGACTTGAATATCCTTTTGCCATTCGCGGTTCATTGCAGGACTCCATTTCTCGTTGATCACCGTTCAGGGGATGATCGCGCTTCGGAAATGACATCCGGGGCCGTCCGCCGGTAGGCGGAGATTTCGCGAAGGTACCTTCGCGATTTTGGAAGGCAGCAAAGGGGATAGAGCGAATGCGGCAACGCCGCGGAGGCTCCGCGGCGCGTCGGTCATTTTCTACTTCTGAAGGTTAGCCGCAGCGGCAGTTCGACTGCTGGCTTCGCGACTCCTTGGGCGTCGAACCGTTCTCGATAGTGGGCGTGAATCCGCGTGCCATGCTGACGCGCGAGATGATCTCGAGTGCGTGGTGCCTCGAAAAGCCGGCAGCGAAGAAACCTTGCATGTCGTTGGAACGGATCAGGTCCCAGAACCAGGCGCGAACGCTGAAACGGCGGAGCGCCTCAAGCCTCTCGTTAGCAAGGCCGTTTGGTACCTTGATCCCAATCACCCTTATGACTCGGGCGACAAGTCCGTCCGGATTGAAGCTGCGCGGACCATCCTCGTGGGCCATCTCCACAATCTTCCATTCAAGGTAGCTCAGGGCAGCTTTGTCGACGGGAGTGTACGCGTTCATTTCAATTGCCTTTCAGAATGGCTGTCCGTCCGTGTCGCAGGCCTCGTCCATTCCGGCGGCGTGCAGGCCATTGGCGACGGCTGCGGGGAGCGGCGCATCAGCGACCGAGACCGAAACATCTGCGCCGCGATCGAGAAGGAGATGCACCGGGCAGCGCTCGGCGATCTTGAGTAGCGCGTCGCGCTGTTCGTCGGTCACGTCGCCGAGCACCAGCTCACGTTCGAACTGATCGCGACCGCCGGCTTCGCCCTGGCGATGCAGAACGTGGACGCGAAGGTCGTCAAGCGGCCATCCCTTGCGCGCGGCGTACAGACGCAAAGTCATCAGCGTGCATCCCGCAAGCGCGGCTTCGAGAAGGTCGAATGGGTTCGGGCCGGTAGCCGCCCCGCCATATTCGACCGGCTCGTCCATGATGAATTCGTGATCGCCGCTGTTGATGCGCACCTGGAATTTGCCGAAGCCCGTCGCTTCGGCAACCACGGATTCTTCGCTTACCATGGCAGCCGCGCCTCCTTCAGCGCCTCGACGTTAGCGCGCAGGCGGAGGAGCTCGTTCTCGATCGGTTCGAGGTGGCGAGCGATGATCCATTCGATTCCGCCTTCAAGATCGCGGTCGACCCGCGCTGGTTCCTTCGAAGTCTGCTTTCTCATCTTGGATCTCCATGACGAGCGACTCTCGCCACATTCATTGGCTGAGACTTAGGCCTTGGCCGTTCGATCCGGCAGCCATTGAAACCGGAAACGAGCCTCTCACAATTTGTCGCGCCTCTGATCCTCGCCGATTTTCAGAACCGAGTGCTTGTGAAGATTCTCGGGTTGGACCTTTTCCCAGAGTCCCCCTCTGCCGGATTCGCGCTCGAGCTGATCCGCTCGTCGGAGCCATTGCTCGACGGTCTTGATCCGGTTGGGGTGAATCTCGTCAAGCAGCGCATAATCCCGCTTGATGACGTCGTGCTTCCACATGTTCCAGAAGCCGGTGAAATTATCCCGGAAGCTCATCGTGCTGGGATCCTCGGGGTCGGCGCCGTAGCCGGCAGGCCGGTCTGCTATCGCTTTCAACGGACCGCCGAAATAGTCATCGAGACTGGTATCAATGTAGCGTGCGGGATGCCCGGTCACCCGTTCGAACGCGGCGGCAAGCTCGTCATACTTCACGTGCTCAATCGCGACTTCGAGATCCATGCCGTTCGCAAGTTCCGGATGGTCGAAAAGCCAGCGGACGTAATGGGCGCAGTCTTCGAGCGACACATGCACGACCGCTCCTTCTCCAAGGGGCACGCGCCACGTCAGGACGCCGTCCTCTACGGATGGAGTCATCGGCGTCCGCGATGAGAAAGCCATTTCCATGTACGGGCCCGAGGTGAAAAGCGCTGCGCCCATCCGGCTCCGGTTCGTCTGGTTCTGCGACAGGATCCATTCGCCGATGCGGCCCTTGCCGTCATAGTGGCCGGTCCGGAATTTGGAGTCGTACCCGGCCTTCTTCAGCGTGTAGTCGAGATTACCGTAGACGAAGAATTTGACTCCTTCTTCGAGCGCGATCTCATAGGCCCGGATCGCCCAATGCATCTCCGTTTTTTCACCTGTGTTGAAGCCGTCGATGTTCACGAACGCCCCGTCGCACGAGCGCATGCCCTCCCGCAGGACGGCCTCGTCGTCGAATGAGCCTTCGAGGATCGACACTTCGCCCATTTCAAGCAGCGACTTCGCTCGGTCCGAACTTGCGTCGCGCGTGAGTGCAAGGACCGAATATTTACCGTCCTCGACCAGGCCTCGGACGACGGGCAGACCCTGGGCCCCCGTCGCCCCGATGACGAAAATCCTTGAGACGCTTTGAAAGGACACGTCCATCACTCCTAGGCGGCTAGCCAATAACCGTAGCGCGACGCCGGTATGCTCCGTGACAGCTTGCCGAACATTGCCCGGCGGGCAGTCTCGTAATTGTTCCAGAGCTTTGCATCCTGAAGGGCCGGGATGGTCACGAACTCACCTTGCTCGAGACCAACGATAGAGGCGTCGACCATGTCTTCGCTGCTCATCACGATTTCGCTCGGAAGCAGTTCGACCGGCTTGCCCGACACGGCCCAGAAGTCCGTCGCGGTCGCACCGGGCAGCACGACCTGCACCTGGATGTCCGTGTCCTCGAGCTCCTTCCGGAGGTTCTGGCTGAAAGCGAGTACGAAGGCCTTCGTGCCGCCGTAGACACCGTTGAGCTGCTCGGGATTGATCGCAACGATCGAAGCGATGTTAATGATCGTTCCGGTTCCGCGAGCGACGAACTGCGGCACGACCGCGTAGGTGAGGCGCATCAGCGCATCGACGTTCAGGGAGATCATCCGGCTCATCGCATCGACATCCGATTCGATCAGCGTTCCAGTGCCGCCCAGGCCAGCATTGTTGATCAGCATCGTGATGCCCGGAGTTTCGCGCAGGTAACGTTCGACGCGGGCGACATCCGATTTGTTGGTGAGGTCGGCGAGAAGAATTTCCGATCGCCTACCGTACTTTGAGCGGATTTGTTCCGCGACCTGGCTCAGCTTATCGGTGCTTCGCGCAACCAGGACGAGATCGTATCCCTGCGCGGCAAGCCGGTCCGCATAGACCGCGCCAATGCCACTAGATGCGCCCGTCACGACGGCAAGTCCCTTCGTAGTCATCGTTTTGGCTCCGTGTTCAATGTGCCAGCCGTTCCAAAGGCGGCGATTGGGGGCAGATTTAATCAGGGCGGCCATCGCCGGGCAGACGTTCGAACTGAGAGTTAGCCTCTCGGAGTTCGAAAACAGCATTCCCGGACTTTGTGTCGAGAGCCGTCGGGGTCTATTGTCGGG
>JBKPKZ010000140.1:0-16108 GCA_046731355.1 Pseudomonadota bacterium
AAAACGGGAAAGTGTGCGCAAAGCGCGACGACATCCACTCTCGCATGGGTCGTAGCTGCCGCATTGAGCGTTTTCGTCGTCTGGTTCCAAAGGAGCCGCGCTGATTCCTTGACAAGCTTGAAAACCAAGCCTTAGCGCCGATCTCACGAGTAATGCCGCGCAACAGACGCGGCCCCTCACCGCTTTCATCCGGATTTTGCATGACTTTTGCCGACCTCGGCCTTTCTGACCAATTGCTCCGCGCCGTGGAGGAGAGCGGCTATTCCGAACCGACGCCGATCCAGCGCGGCGCGATCCCGTCCGTCCTGATGGGCCGCGACCTGATCGGCATTGCGCAGACCGGCACCGGCAAGACCGCGAGCTTCGTTCTACCGATGATCGACATCCTCGCCCACGGCCGGAGCCGGGCTCTGATGCCGAGGTCGCTGATCCTGGAGCCGACGCGAGAGCTGGCCGCGCAGGTATCCGAGAATTTCGAGAAGTACGGCAAATACAACAAGCTCTCGATGGCACTGCTGATCGGCGGCGTTCAGATGGGCGACCAGGTAAAGGCGCTCGAAAAGGGCGTCGACGTCCTGATCGCCACGCCGGGCCGCCTGATGGACCTGTTCCAGCGCGGCAAGATCCTGCTCAACGGCTGCGAGCTGCTGGTCATCGACGAAGCCGACCGCATGCTCGACATGGGGTTCATCCCGGACATCGAGGAAATCTGCTCGAAGCTGCCGAAGAATCGGCAGACCCTGCTCTTCTCGGCAACCATGCCGCCCCCAATCCAGAAGCTTGCGGCCAAGTTCCTCAACGAGCCGAAGCGGATCGAGGTCGCGCGTCCGGCGACCGCCAATGTCAATATCGAGCAGAAGCTAGTCCAGGTCTCGGCCGACAAGAAGCGAGACACGCTTCGCAGCCTGCTTCGCGGCGAAGACGTCAAGAACGCGATCGTCTTCTGCAACCGCAAGTCGACGGTGCGCGAGCTCGCGACCGGCCTCAAGCGCTCTGGCTTCGCCGCCGGCCAAATTCACGGCGACATGGACCAGTCCGACCGAATCGCGGAGTTCGAGCGGTTCAAGCGCGACGAGATCAATATCCTGGTCGCTTCCGACGTTGCCGCCCGCGGGCTCGACGTGAAGGGCGTCAGCCACGTCTTTAACTTCGACGTGCCCTGGCAGCCGGACGACTACGTGCACCGCATCGGTCGTACCGGCCGCGCCGGCGCAACGGGAATTGCGATCACTCTCGCAACCCGCGAGGACAAGGAAGCCGTTGCGGCGATCGAGAAACTGCTGGGAACGCCGATCGGTCGCATCGAAGAACCGAAGAAGGCCGAGGCTCCCGAAAGGCCCGCACGGGCCGAAAAGCCGAAGCGCGAGCCGCGCCAGGCGAAGGCGCCACGAGAGGAGCGCGAGGAAATCAGCGAGCGTTCGCCCGTGGTCGAGGATCTCAAACCCGACTGGAATGGGCCCCTTCCGTCCTTTCTTTCGGTCGGGGCGGCCTAGGGCACATTCATGTTTCTAGAAGGCGCGTTTCCCCCTTCCTAGCTGAGATCCCTACGCAGAAAGGGACGTCAGCATGAACGAGTACATTCCGCCGAAAGTCTGGGCCTGGGACCAGCCAAGCGGTGGTCAGTTCGCGAGCATCAACCGCCCGATTGCCGGTCCCACGCGCGACGAGGACTTGCCGGTCGGAAAGCATCCTTTCCAACTCTATTCGCTCGGGACACCGAACGGGCAGAAGGTCTCGATCATGTTCGAGGAATTGCTCGAGCGCGGACACGAGGGCGCGGACTATGACGCGTGGCTGATCAACATCGGCGAAGGCGATCAATTCACCAGCGGTTTCGTCGAGGTGAACCCCAATTCCAAGATCCCGGCCCTCCTTGACCGAAGCGGTCCAGATCCCGTGCGAATCTTCGAGTCCGGAGCAATCCTCGTCCATCTCGCCGAGAAGTTCGGCGAGTTGCTTCCCCAATCAGGCCCCGAGCGCGCCGAGACCCTTTCCTGGCTGTTCTGGCAGGTTGGCAGCGCTCCCTTCGTTGGCGGCGGCTTCGGGCACTTCTTCTCCTACGCGCCGGAAAAGCTCGAATACGCGATCAACCGCTACGCGATGGAAACCAAGCGACAGCTCGACGTCCTCGACCGGCGTCTAAAGGACAATGAGTTCATCGCAGGAAACGACTACACGATCGCCGATATCGCCATCTGGCCGTGGTACGGGCAGCTCGCGCTCGACCGGAGCTATAAGGACGCGGGCGAGTTCCTGTCGGTCCGCGACTACAGCAACCTCGGCCGCTGGGCTCGCCAGATCGACGCAAGGCCCGCCGTGAAGCGCGGGCGTATCGTCAACAAGACGAGCGGCGAGCCGAGCGAACAGCTGCGCGAGCGTCATGACTCCAGCGACTTCGACCTTCGAACGCAGGACAAGCTCGAAGCAGCCTGATCAGCCGCACCGAATGATCCAGTGCGGCATGACGTGCAGGCTTTAGGGAGTCGCGGTCGATTTCGAAACCGCGCGTCCGGCCGTCCTCGTCGGTCATCAACTCAACGTGCGTTCCGATACCGCCCAAGGAATTCGCCCGCGAAGGCGTCGAGCCGCTGCGCCGCGATAGCATCGCGCAGGCCCTGCATCAGCCGCTGATAGAACCACAAATTGTGCTCGGTCATCAGCATCGCTCCGAGGATTTCGCCCGAGCGCACCAAGTGATGAACGTAGGCGCGCTCGAATGTCGAACAGGTCGGACAAGGACAACCCGGCTCGAGTGGCTGCCGGTCTTCGGCGAACTTCGCGTTGCGGATGTTCAGCGCACCGTCGGCCGTGAACGCTTGGCCGGTTCTCCCGGACCGCGTCGGAAGAACGCAGTCGAACATGTCGATGCCGCGCCTCACGGCCTCGACGATGTCATCGGGCTTGCCGACCCCCATAAGGTAGCGCGGCTTGTCCACGGGAAGCTGGCTCGCAGCGTAATCGAGGCAGGTGCACATCGCCTCGTGCCCCTCGCCCACAGCGAGACCACCAACCGCATAACCGTCAAAGCCGGCATCGATCAAAGCGTCCGCCGACGCCCTGCGCACGGATTCGTCCAAACCGCCCTGCTGGATCCCGAACAACGCCGCACGTTCGGCATGCTCCTCGCCGCGATCGAACTCCGCGCGGGACCGCTTCGCCCAGCGCATCGATCGCTCCATCGCAGCGGCCGCCTCGTCGCGGGTCGCCGTTGCCGGGACAAGCTGGTCGAAGGCCATGACGATGTCGGAATCGAGCAGCCGCTGAACCTCGATCGACCGCTCTGGCGACAGCATGTGCCGACTACCATCGAGGTGGCTGGCAAACGACACACCCTCCTCGCTGACCTTTGCCAGCTCTCTGAGGCTCATGACCTGGTAGCCGCCGCTGTCGGTCAGGATCGGCCGCTCCCATCCCATGAAGCGATGCAGCCCACCGAGCCGTGCCACGCGTTCCGCGCCCGGTCGAAGCATCAGGTGATAGGTGTTGCCGAGGATGATGTCGGCACCGGAAGACCGCAAGTCTCGCGGTTTCATCGCCTTGACCGTCGCGGCCGTGCCCACGGGCATGAAGGCAGGAGTACGGATCTCGCCGCGCTCCATGGCGATCGTGCCAGTGCGCGCCTTGCCGTCGGTACGTGCAATCGTGAAGGAGAAACGGGTCACAGGTCGCGCCCATGCCAAGGGCGGCAACGCGTGTCGAGCGCGCGCCTGCGGTCCATGACGCGCTTCGTGGCGAGTGAGCGAAACGACACCTTGCTGGCCTCACCCGCATCGCTGGACATTGCTGTTAAACTGACGTTTACTTGACATCGAGATTCGCCACGCGGCTCGGCAAGACTGCACGGTGTGTCTCACCCTTGCTTGTCACAAGGTCGGAAGCGGTCTGGACCGGTCCCAAACCCGGTTTTGGCCGCTTCCTCCATTTTTGGCACCACTGCTCAAGTCGTCGCACTCAAAACGATTTGTTCACTCTCCTGCATCATGACTGATGCCGAGGGCGATATGAGTCATTCCGTTGCACAACCGATCGGCCAGCCCGACCGCAGGCGTGCGGAGCGAGCAGCACTGAGGCTCAGCGCGACCATGCGCGAGGCGGGCCGCGGCCGCGTCGGCGTTCGTGTCATCGACATTTCGACACACGGGTGCCGAGTCGAGGCGACCAATGTCCCCTCGGCGGAATCCTGGCTTTGGCTGAGCATTGCCGGTCTGGAGACGCAATATTGCCGAGTCGTCTGGCGGGCGCAGGAATTTGCCGGCCTCGAATTCGTGACACCTCTTGCGGAGGCCGTTCTCGAACGCCTGCTGCAGGGACAATCGCAGCTGACTGAATCGACCATCAACGAGCTTCGCGACATCGCCAACCGCACTCACCGCCTGGCGACGCACCAGACCGGCTCCGACACGGAGACGCTTGCGGAACTGTCGAACAAGTGCGCGGTCGAAGCGGTAATCGAGGGCCTTCGCCTCAGCGAAGCCAAGCCCTCCGACTCATCAAAGCCCGCCTGAGACTGGGTCTCTGACGCCGACGGCTGAACCAGGCAGGCGCCTGGCTCAGCCTCCAGCCAAGCCAGATCACGCGGCGGCTTTGCCGTTCAGGATCGCGCCAAGGCCACCTTCGGATTCAATGCGCTCGGCGAGCGACCCGCGCGGCAGGTCCTGCTTCAATGCCCAGGCGAGAACGGTCTCCAGCTGGGAGATGGTTGCGTCATCGCAGAGGCCGTCGAACGCCAGTTTCACGACCGGCTTCATCGGCGAACGCAGTTGGATCTTGAGGCCCTGCGCCTCGACCAGTTTCAGATAGTCCTCCGCATTCTCTTCAGCATCGAGTGCGAAGTCATAGGCTGCACTCAAACCTTCATAGAGCGCGGCATTTGCACGCAACTTCGCCATCCGGGCCTCATCGGCCTTCGAACGGACATCTGCCAACTTGCTCTGCATGGATCCCTCCGGTGCGGATTTGGATTCTTTGATCGGATGATCGTCGACCACCGGCCCTTCAGGCTCGTGGTTCTCGACCTGGTCCAAATCGGGTTGATGATCATCGGCGGCGGCCTGTTCAGGCTCGGAAGCGACTTCCTGTTCGACTTCCTGCTCGATTTTCTGCTCGACTTCCTGCTCATCGAGCACTTCGGCTTCGAGCTCCTCGTCGACGTTCGCGGTCGGCATCTTTGAGTCCATCTGGACCACGTTGCCATAGAAATTGCCGACGCCGGCGAGCGCATCGAAAAATTTGGAGAAGCCGGGACGCTTCTCGTTCGAAGCTTCGGGCTCGGGTTCGTCGTATTCCGCCTCGGGAGCCGGTTCCTCAAGCTCGGCGACAGGCTCTTCAGCCTGCTCGGCAACCTCGTCCCGCTCGTCCTCGACAATCTCCGACTCAATTTTGGCTGTCCCTTCGTCGGAGGTCTGAGGCTCGGCTTCCGCGACTTCTTCCTCGAGGGACGGTTGGGACTCGATCACGTCCTCAGCCACTGCCTCGGGCTCGATCTCGGCCAGCTCTTCCGCCCCTTCAACTTCAGCCACGTCGACGACCTTGGCGCCATCCGCAGCCTGGCTGACGAAGCCGTAGACGTAGTCGACGTAGGTTCCGGTCGAGCTGAATGGCAGGAGGGTGACCCAGCAGCGGGTCGTTCCCGACTCGGTTGAATATTCATCCTCGAACGCAATCGCCTGACGAGCCTTCGCGATCACCGGGAGCTGTGTTGCAATGCAGGAGAGCAGCGACGGGGATGGGGCCTGGCTGATGCTGTCGACCTTGGGACCATCTTTCAGCGCCTGGCCAAGGTGACGGATCTCGGCGTCCTCGCCTCCACCGATCAGTTCCAACAGGACGCTCGAGGGTCCGGCATCGGAGATTTCGAGGGGATCGAGATCGCGGATCGGGGGGAAATGACGGTCGCCGCGGATGGACAGCCAGTAATTGAAGACGGTCGCGTGCCGGCGTCTTTCGGCGGCCGCGATATTCTCCAACTTGCTCAGCAGTACTTCCGCCGACGAATCCTCGGCTGCCGCCTTCATGCCTTGAGCAGGCGCACCCATCGATAACCCTCCGCTAAACCCCGCGGGAGGTTCTGCTCCGTTGAATCTTAAAAACCCTTAATCGCGCGGCGAAAAACTGCGAGCGGCAGCGAATTTCGAAGAATTCTCAATGAAGTCACCGGCTTATGTGTCAGAATGGGACATGACGATCAGGGTTCACAGTTGTTAATGCCGCTCCATCCTGGGGCAGCGGTTTTCGTTTGCGCCCTTCGTGAAAAGTTCACGCCCCTCCTGACTCTTCGGCAAGCTTCGGGAATCGCTGTGTGCAGGCCGCGGTCGCGGCGAATCACAATTCACACGAGGTCACGATGGCAACCGACGCGGGCAGCATCCTTTCGCGCATCAAGGACGAGGAGATCGACTGGGTCGACCTCCGTTTCACGGATCCCAAGGGCAAGTGGCAGCACCTGACGATGGCGTCGGGCCTCATCGACGAGGATCAGCTGACCGACGGCTTCATGTTCGATGGCAGCTCGATCGCAGGCTGGAAGGCCATCAACGAGTCCGACATGATTCTGAAGCCGGATCTGGACGCGGCCTATGTCGATCCGTTTAGCGCGACGCCGATGCTGGTCCTGTTCTGCAACGTCGTCGAGCCTTCGACCGGCGAGCTATACGGTCGCGACCCGCGCTCTACTGCGACCCGCGCCGAAGCTTATCTCAAGCAAACCGGCATTGCCGACACCGTCTTTGTGGGCCCGGAAGCCGAGTTCTTCATGTTCGACGACGTGCGCTTCGAGGATGGCTACAATGCCTCGTCCTATCGCATCGACGACATCGAGCTGCCGACCAACACCGGCCGCGAATATGAGGGCGGGAACCTCGCTCACCGGCCGCGCGCCAAAGGCGGCTACTTCCCGGTTGCTCCGGTCGACAGCGCCCAGGACATCCGCGCCGAAATGCTCTCGACGATGATCGAGATGGGCCTTCCCTGCGACAAGCATCACCACGAAGTCGCGGCCGCCCAGCACGAGCTCGGCCTCACCTACGGCGAGCTCGTAACGACCGCCGACCGCATGCAGATTTACAAGTACGTCGTGCATATGGTCGCGCAGGCCTACGGCAAGACGGCGACGTTCATGCCAAAGCCGATTGCGCAGGATAACGGCTCGGGCATGCACACCCACATGTCCCTGTGGAAGGGCGGCAAGCCGCTCTTCGCCGGCAACGGCTATGCGGGTCTCAGCGAGACAGCGCTCTACTTCATCGGCGGAGTGATCAAGCACGCCCGAGCTTTGAACGCGTTCACCAATCCGACGACCAACAGCTACAAGCGTCTGGTCCCCGGATTCGAAGCGCCGGTGCTGCTCGCTTACTCCAGCCGTAACCGCTCCGCTTCGTGCCGAATCCCGTATGGCGCCGGCGAGAAGGCGAAGCGCGTCGAGTTCCGCTTCCCGGACGCCCTGGCAAACCCCTACCTCGCCTATGCGGCACTGCTGATGGCGGGCCTCGACGGCATCCAGAACCGGATCCATCCGGGCGATCCGATGGACAAGAATTTGTACGACCTGCCGCCCCAGGAGCTGGTGAACGTCCCGACCGTGTGCGGTTCGCTTCGCGAAGCGCTTGTGAACCTTCAGAACGACCGCGCCTTTTTGACCAAGGGCGACGTGTTCAGTGACGATCAGATCGACGCATACATCGAGCTCAAGTGGGAAGAAGTGATGCGCTGGGAGACCACGCCGAGCCCGGTCGAGTTCGACATGTATTACTCAGCTTAAGGCAGGGCACACGCCTTATTAACTAAAGTCATGCACTTAGTGGCCTCATGGGCGTCGAGGCCACGCGTAACAGCTTTCGCGCAGCGATCCTGAACGGGGAAAAACCCGTTCTCGTCGTGAGCGACAAGAATCCGCAGCGCGACGGCGCGGGCGATGCGCTGGACGGCGTACGCGTTCCGCGCTCGGAAACTCGGCGCGGCAATCATCGTGGCGGCGATCGCCATCGCCTCAACGGTGAGACCGCGACCGCCATCCACGATGGCGAGACTTTCGAAGTCGAAGTCGTCAACCTCTCCAGCGGCGGAGCGATGATCCGCTGCGGCTTCGCTCCAAGGCTCTGGGACATGGTCGAGCTGCGGCTTGGTGACGGCCCCGGCCTCGAAGGCGCGGTTCGCTGGATCAAGAGCGGTTCCATCGGCCTCGAATTCGCTCACGAAACCAAGATCGAGTGCGATCCAAAGCAACGCGCCGAACTGCTCCTGGCCGTCATCCAACGCAGCTTCCCGGACGACGAAGTGCGGCTGGATGCTCCGCTCGTAGAAGAAGCACCCGAGGTCGAGGAAGAGGATCTCGGCAATCGCGACGAGAAGCGCCATCCGCTGATTTGGAAGGGCGAAATCCACTACGCCCATGACAGCAACCCGGTCCGCCTGCGCAACGTGTCGGCCGGAGGCGCCCTTGTCGACGTCGCGGTCGACTATCCGCTGGGTGCCGAAGTGATGCTCGACCTCGGCGATGCCGGTCAGTTCTTCACGACCGTTCAGTGGGTCTGCGGCGACCAGGCCGGTCTCCGTTTCGTGCAGCCGTTCGACATCGCCTGCCTCGCCAATGCGCGGCCCGATGTCATGCCGCACAGCTGGACCGTTCCGAGCTTCCTGACCAACGAAGCGGATGATGACTCGCCGTGGCACGAGAAGTGGGGCCGGAGCTCGATCGAGGAAATCCGGACCGACCTCGAGGGCTATCTCAAGCGCTAGTCTTCCAGGATTTGGCTGTTCGTCTTCGTCTCGGGAAGCATGACAAAGCCGATCGCAGCCATTCCGATGACCGCCGACAGATACCAATAAAAGCCGCTCTCCACGCCGGCCTGCTTGAACCATAGAGCGACGTATTCGGCCGTGCCCCCGAACAGCGTATTCCCGACCGCATATGGCAAAGCCACTCCAAGTGTCCGGATATGCGCCGGGAACAGCTCGGCTTTGATGAGGCCGCTGATGGATGTGTAGGACCCAAGGATCACGAGGGGCACGAGAACGAGAGCAAGTGCCGTTAGCGGAGCGGTGACCACGCTGATGGCGCTGTAGATCGGGACCGACACCAGCGTTCCGCCAAAGCCGAAGACGTAGAGCATCGGCTTCCGTCCCCACCGATCCGCGGCCATCCCCCACCACGGCTGGATGAGCATGAAGATCACGAGCGCGATGGTCATGATCATCGTCGCCGTTGGCCGCGAGAAGCCGCTCGTGTTGACCAGGAACTTCTGCATGTAGGTCGTGTAGGCATAGAAAGCCGCCGACCCTCCGCCGCTGATCGCGGCGACGATCAGGAACTCGCGGGGATGATTACGCCACAGGTCGATCATCGATGACCGCGCACGGTCCGCGCCCTGCCTGACGAAGGACTCCGTTTCCGTTAGCCGCGCGCGGAGGAAATAGACGCCGAATGCCAGTATTGCACCGATTCCGAACGCGACCCGCCAGCCCCACTCCTGGACTTCTGAATCGGGCATGATGGTCTGCAGCAGAACCACGACCGCCAAAGCGAGAAGCTGACCGCCGATCAGCGTGATGTACTGAAAGCTTGCCCAGAACGCGCGGCGATTGCGCATCGCCTTTTCGGACAAATAGGTGGCACTGGCGCCATACTCGCCGCCCACCGAGAGCCCCTGCAGCATTCGAGCAAGAACCAGGACTGTCGGCGCGATCCACCCTGCCGTCGAATAGGTCGGAGCGGCGGCGATCATCAGTGATCCACCGGCCATCAAGGCGACCGACAAGGTCAGACCCGACTTGCGGCCATGACGGTCGGAATAGATGCCCATCAACCAGGCGCCGATCGGCCGCATCAGGAACCCGACGGCGAAGATCGCGGCGGCGCTGAGCAACTGCGCGGTGGCATCTTCCTTCGGGAAGAAAACCGGAGCGAAGTAGATCGTCAGCGCCGAATACGCGTACCAGTCGTACCATTCGACAAGGTTGCCGGCAGAGCCGCCGAGAATGTCCTTGACGCGTTTCCGGGTGCTCGGAACCGTATCGGGTACCGCGACTGTTGCCACGAGCTATGCGGCCTTCGAAGACCTGGCGCGCTCGGCGGCGCCATGGCCGTAAATGAGGTAGAGCACGATCCCGATCGCCTGTGCGCAAAGGAAGAAGATCTGGGTCCGGTTCGGAAGGCTGATGAACAGGTAAAGGCAGCCAAGGATGCCGAAGGTACCGACAAGCGTGGCGGCGGGAGTTCGGAATTTTCTCTCGCGGTTGGGTTCACGACGGCGAAGAACCAACATCGCGGCGCACACGGCGACGAAGGCCGCCAGGGTCCCGGCATTCGCCAGGGCCGCGATGGAGGCGAGCGGAATGAGTCCAGCGAAGATCGACGTGACGATGGCGGTGAAGATGGTGATCCTCACGGGCGTCCCGCGACTTGAAACTCTGGCCAGACTGTTTGGCAGCAGGCCGTCGCGTGCGATGGTGAAGAAGATCCGGCTCTGGCCGTAGAAGAAGGCCAGAATGACAGTCGGCAAGGCAATGACCGCCGAGACCGCCAGAATCTTCGCCGCCAGCGGCTGTCCGATTTCACGTAGGATCAAGGCCAGGGGTTCCGGGCTGTCGGCAAAGCCGGTGTAAGCGACCGCGCCGATCGCCGCGGCCGCGACCGCCATGTAGATGGCGACGCAGACCACCATCGATCCGACGATCCCGATGGCAAGATCGCGGCCCGGGTTCTTGGCCTCTTCCGCAGCAGTCGCGATCGCGTCGAAGCCGTAGAAGGCGAAGAAGATGATCGCCGCCGCGGCCATCACTCCGACTTCGCTTCCCGAAGGCCCGCTACGCGGAAAGCCATAAGGCATGAATGGCTGGAAGTGCGATGGATCGAAGACGGTCACGGCAACCGCGATGAACAGCGCGAGCGCGGCCATTTTGATCACGACCAGGATTGCGTTCAAGGTTGCGCTCTCGCGCGTTCCAGCAATCAGCAGGCCGCCGACGACGACAATGATGAAAATTGCGGGCAGGTTTATGATTCCGCCCAGCTCCGGACTCTTCATCAGTTCGAACGGGACGTGCAAATATTCGTTGAGCAAGGGAGCAGCATAGCCGGACCAGCCAACCGCCACTGCGCTCACCACCAGGGTATATTCGAGGATCAGCGCGACGCCGATCATCCAGGCGATGAGCTCCCCGAACACGGCGTAGGAGTAAGTGTAGGCGCTGCCCGAAGCCGGGATCATCGTCGCCACTTCCGCATAAGCCAGTGCAGCGCAGGCGCAGATCGCGCCGGCGATCGCAAAGGACAGGATGACGGCGGGACCCGCCTTCCCCGCGCCGACGCCGATGAGGGTCAGGATGCCGGTTCCGACGATTGCACCCACGCCGAGAGCGACGAGGTGCGGCCACGAGAGCGACTGCGCGAGACGATGCTCTTCGGGCAGGTCCTCGCGAGCGACGACCGTCTTGCGCACGTTCCAATTCTTCATGAGCCCTCCCCTGCTTGACGGCCGTTCTGGCACTTCGCGTCGTCTCGCTCAATAATCCTTGCTGACGCGCAGGTTCGCGCTCGTCCGGCCGATCGTCGAGATGGACGACAGCAGCGAGAGCCATCGCGTGACCTGGTACTCTGCGCGCGTGGCGGAATAGCCTTGCCCGTCTGTGATCACCTCCACGAACAGCTTGCGCGTCACATACTTCCCTGCGGCGACCGCCGTCTTCTGGCCGGTCGCAATGTCGGCGGGCAGGATGCGCAGGCGGTCGAGTCCGACGGCTCGGCGTACGCTGTTGATCGGGTCGAGGCCGCCCCCGCCGGAACGAAGCGCAGCGACTGCGCTGGCGAGTTGCAGGGCTTCCGGCGCCGACAGATTGGTGATCGAGGTCCCGAACAGGATGCGCGACAAGAGCTCGTCCTGCGGCAGCTGCGGAACGCTTGCGAACGTGATCTCGGGCTGAAGGCCGGTCCCGCCGACGATGACAGTCGCATCCAGTCCCTGCGCATTCGCCTCTGCCCGAATGTCGAGAAGCGGATCCGGCGGGCTCTCGCCGCGGAAGCGGATGATTCCCCGCTCGAGCCGGAAGTTGCGTCCAGCAAAGTCGTAATCGCCGCGAACGAGATCCGCCCGACCAGTGAGGCGAGGCGCATCGGCCGTTCCGCCGACGTCGAGACTTGTCGTCCAGATGCTGTCGATACCGAGACCGCGGACCTTGACCTCACCGCCGGCGACATTGAGATCAAGTTTCCAGGGATGGAGATCGGCGGTCTCGATGACCTCGTCCTCGTCAAGGCCGACATGCTGGACCTGGAGCTGAGGTACGGCAGCTGCAGCGCTCGCCTGACCAAGGGTGAAGCGGCCGTTGTTGAGCTCCAGCTTGCCACTGATCGTTCCGCCCCGCCCGTCCGACTTGATCTTGAGCGGCCCGGTCACTCGCGCGGCGAGATCGTCGCGGTTCAGAAGAAGTGCTCGGCTTGCGTTGAATCCGAGGTCGAGCGCGGCGACGCCGCCCGAGAAATCGACCGTGCCGTTCCCTTCGATCGAGCCACCACCGGTCGTCGCTCCGGCGAGCCTGCTGAAGATGAGGCGCGAACCGTTGAACCGGCCGTCCACCTGGAGCTGCTCGATGATCGTTCCCGTAACCGCGCTTTCGAGGCGTCCGCTCGTCGTCCGCACCGACCCGCGAATGGTCGGATCAACGAGCCGGCCACCGATATCGGCCCCGATCGCGACGGGCCCGGTAAGGTCGAAAATCTCGGTTCCCGACAGGCGCCACAGAGTGTCCGAAGGGCCGGCATAGCGTAGCTGCGCGAACAATGGCGCGTTGAACAGCTCGGTCATCAGGTCGCCGCCGCCGATTGGTGCGAAGCGGGCCTGCGCGCGGCCGATCGTCTGCCCTCCGCTGACGGCTACCGCGCGCATCGCGGCCTGGTTGCCCGTGACCACTGCGGCGAGACCCACGTCGATCGGTTTCGACGCGAGCACGAGGCCGGCCCGGCTGAGGTTTCTGATCCTGAGGTCAATCCGGCCACTTCGGTTGCCCTTCCAGGCATAGTCGAGGCGACCAGACGCCATTCCGCTGAGGTCGAGATCCGGCCAACCGAGATCGAGCACCTCCATCGGCATCGATTGAAGCTGCGCATGAACTTCGGGCCGCGAGCCGCTGCGACCGGATACCACCGCGCGTCCGCCGGAGAAGGACACGCTCGTCGGCGACAGCTGCCAGCCATCGTCGGTTCTGGTGAGCACCGCGGCCTGGTTCAAAACGAGCGAACGACGTTCGACCGACCCCTTGCCTGTCAGCTCGATCCGATCCGGAGTAACATTCGCCAAGGCGCTGAACTCGAACGCCGCGCCGCGACGGCCGGCGAGCAACGCCCGGACCTGTCCCGAGCCATTCACAAGCTTGGCGTTGGCTGTCAGGCGAGCGAGCGTGACGCCAGTCATTTGCAGGCCTCGGGCATCTATGGAACCGTCCAGCGTTGTGCGCCCCTCTTGCAGGACTACGGTGCCGTCGACCCGCCCGGCGCGGACGGCGAGCATCGGGAAGCGGGCGTTGGCGGCCCGAAGGTGCGCCTCGATCTTCTGGGCGCCGCCGACCGGAGCGAACCCGAGAGTTCCATCAACCCCGCCACCAGCGACGTTCAAGGTTCCGGTGAACCCTCCCGGATCAGCGCGAAGGTCACCATTTGCATGCGTTCCGCTCACGTCCAGCGCGGCGATGGAAACGGTCGCCCTGCCACCCCTCGGCAAGAGGATTCGCCCATTGCTCGTGAACGGCCCGAGACGCGATTGGCCATTGGCCTTGTAGTCGAAGCCTGCCGCGGTCGGGGTCAGAAGAAGGCTCATGTCACGAATGCCGAGCGCGTCGTTCGGTCGCTCGAGGAAGAGCTGAACCCGTGGGCGCTCGATAGGCCCGTCGAGGATCAGGCGCAGGGGCCCGTAGGTCGCCTGTTGCCCCCGGGCGACGATGTGGAAAGTGCCGTCGCGGTTGCGATAGCCTTCGCCAGCCAGCCTGAGCTTGGGCGAGTAAAGCTGAAGGCCCGTGAAGTGCAGGATTCCGTCCGGAGTCCGTTCAAGCCGTGTTTCAAGCCGCGGAAGCCCTCCGGTCAGGCCGGCGAAGAAGCTGTTGTCGAGGCGCCGGACCCAGGCCTTGCCAGTACCGACGATCCGCGATCCCTTGCCGTTCGGACCGGGAATGACCGTCAGATCCGACTGCACGTCGACGATTCCGAGGCCTGGGATCAGATACCGCGTCAGTCCGCCGGAGATCACGACCTGGAAACGGCCGGTAACCAGGTCGATCAGTAGGCCCATCCTCGCATTGAGCTTTGCGCTTCGAAGCTGGAGTCCGTCGCCACGAATAAACTTCGGAGTGATCGCGAGAACGCCGTCGAGCCGCGCGTTTGCAAGGATCGCCCCGCCGATATCCCCGAGTCCCGTAATCGCCCGCGAAGTCAGGTGGAGCGGAACGCGCACCGGCCATGGCGAGAGCTTTCCGCTTCCTTCGGCGCGGACGTCGACGAAGCCGGTGTTGTCGAACTTCACCGCCGGAGACGTCAGCCGATAGGAATAGCGCGCCGTGGCGTAGCGTCCATCAAGCGTCCACAGCAGCCGGACGTTCCGGCCGCTCATGTTCGTGAACAATGCCGACGGTCGGAGGAGATCCACGCCAAGCCGGAGGTTGCGGTAACGACCCTGGGCCAGGTCGACGGCGCCGCTTGCGACCGCCCTCAGTGCACCCGAGCCGATCGTCAGCTGTCCGGTTAGGATTCGGTCCTTCAGAGTTGCGTCGCCAAGGACCTTAACCGTCGGCGAGGTCAGCTGCATCAACCGACCCTTGAGGAACGGCGCAGGCGCCAGTGCTCCCGAAAGACCATAGCGGCCGTCGCGCACGGTCAACTGCAACCGGGCCGTCGGACGCTTCGAAACGTTCAGCGCTGAAATGCCTCGCCAAGCGGTCCATGTGCCGTCGCCGGTGATTACGAGGTCGATCGAGTGCTTCCAACCGAGGAGCGCCGGAACCACCCCGTTCGCTGGCGCATGTGCCCGCACTTCCACGTCGAACTTGTTGCCGTCCGGCTCGGCGTCCAGCTTCAGCGCAATCCGGTCTCCGGCCCGATCCATTGCGACGCGAAGGTCGACCACCGCCCTGCCGTGGCGGACATCTGCCTTGCCGTAGACCGCTCCCGTTCGGGCAACGCCCGTCACCCTCGGCGCAAGTTCGAGCCGGTGGATCCTCAATTCACCAACATGGATGTCGAATCTGGGAAGGATCGGTCCCTTGCGACCCGTCTTCTTCAGCTCCGGCAGTCGGAGGAGTATGACTCGCTGCGCCTCGATCCGGTCGACGTAGAGCGAATTGCGAAGCCAGGCCCCCGGCGTCCAGTCCATGTCGATTTCCGGCGAGGTTACGAACACTCCATGGCGGTCGAGCACCGCCACGTTCTTCAGCCGGGTCTCGCCGAAGATGGAGCCTTCGATCCTTCCGATCCGGAAGCGCAATCCGGACGTGGTTTCGAGCTGCTGGATTCGATCGACGATGAAGCGGTGACCCGGCGACGTATCGAGGATGACAAGCCCGACGACGGCGAGGGCAAGCAGGGCTACCACGAACGTCAGCAATTCCATCGCCAAACGGCGCGGCCAATCGCGCTTCAAGCGATAGCGTCGAATGACCGTGGATTCGCTGTCGACCGTCTCGGGCATCTCAGAACGCCTGCCCAAGCGATACCACGACGGCGATCTTGGCGTCGTTCGCGCGCGGGTTGAGCGGCGTGCCAACGTCGACACGGATCGGCCCGAAGCTCGAATAGTATCGGAGCCCGAGACCGGCACCGAGCTGCCAGTCCTTGAAGTCAGGCATCGCGTCGGTGGTCAGCGTTCCGCCGTCGAGGAACGGAACGATCCCGAAATTGCCGCCGAACGCCTTGAGCCGAATGCGTGCTTCGAGCCCGAACTCGGCAAGGCCGCGTCCGCCAATCGGATCGTCAAAAGCATCGCGCGGGCCCAAGCGCTGGTATCCATAGCCGCGGACCGATCCGCCGCCACCGGAATAGAAGCGTCGCGACGGCGCGATCTCGGAGGACCTTGCGCCGATGATGGTTCCCAGCCGCACTCTGCCCGCGAGGACGATGCCGCCCGAAACCGGG
>JBKPKZ010000141.1:0-2588 GCA_046731355.1 Pseudomonadota bacterium
GCCCTAGGGCGCGAGCCCTTTTCAGCGACAACAAGGGTCCGTGGGGCGCGCCGGGCGGCGGAGAGCCCGATGGCGGTGACGATCCATCGGGCAAGGGCCCGTGGGGCGAGACCGCGCCCAAGCGCAGGCGTTCGAGCGGGACGACGCCGCGCCAGGTCACTTCGATCGACGAGTTCCTGCGCCGGGGCCGTGAACGCTTCGGCGGCGGCGGAGGCGGTGGCGGCCTTCCCGGCCGGCCCGCGGGCTCGATCGTCATGTGGGCCTTGGGGGCGCTCGCAATCCTGTGGCTGGTTCTCACCTCGACGCACGTCGTGTCGCCAAGCCAGCGCGGAGTGGTCAGCCGCTTCGGGCGCTACAGCGCTACCCTCGGCCCGGGCGTCGGGTTCACCCTGCCCTCGCCGATCGACCGGGTCACGAAGATCGACGTCGAGAACATCCGCTCGATCGATCTCGGGTCGAGCGAAGGCAATGATTTGATGCTGACGGGCGACCAGAACCTGCTCGACATCGCCTATTCGGTGCGTTGGAACATCCGCACTCCGGAGCTTTACCTTTACCAGCTCTCGGATCCCGACGAGACGATCAAGCAGGTCGCAGAAAGCGCCATGCGCGCCGTCGTCAGCCGGGTCAGCCTCAATGATGCGATGGGCGACAAGAGGGCCGAGATCGAGACCCAGGTCACCGAGACGATGCAGCGGATCCTCGACGGCTACCGCTCAGGCATCCAGGTCCAGGGCATCGCCATCAAGCAGGCCGACCCGCCCGACGCGGTCAACGACGCCTTCAAGGAAGTCACCGCGGCGCAGCAGGATGCCCAGTCCTATGTGAACCAGGCCCGTGCCTATGCGCTCCAGCTGACCGCCAAGGCCCAGGGCGAAGCGACGGCGTTCGACAAGGTCTACGAGCAGTACAGGCTCGCGCCCGATGTGACCCGCCGCCGAATGTATTACGAAACGATGGAGCAGGTTCTCTCCAAGGTGGACAAGACGATCATCGAGGCGCCCGGAGTGACGCCCTACCTCCCGCTTCCGGAGCTCAGGAAGTCGCAGCCGCAGCAGCAGCCGCAGGAGTCCCAGCGATGACCGAATTCCTGCGCCAGCGCCCGATCCTGTCGGCGGTAACCGCACTGGTCCTGCTGCTCGTCGTCGTGAGCAGCTTCCCGATCGTGCCCGAGACCAAGCAGGCGGTGGTCGTCCGCTTCGGCAAGCCGGCGCGAATCCTCAACCGCTACGAGCCGGGCCGTCCGATCGGCGCAGCCGGCGCCGGCATTTCCTATCGGATTCCGGGCGCCGAGCAGATCGTCTGGATCGACAAGCGCGTCCAGGACGTCGACATGCAGCGCCAGCAAGTGCTGTCGACCGACCAGCGACGGCTCGAGGTCGACGCCTTCGCCCGCTACCGGATCGTCGACCCGCTTTTGATGTACATCCGCGCCCGCAACGAAGAGCAGCTTCGCGACCAGCTCCGGCCGATCCTCGGTTCGGAAGTCCGGAACGAACTGGGCCGTATTGAATTTGCTGCACTGCTCACTCCCGAGCGGCAAGGCATCATGGAAAGCGTGAAGAAATCTCTCAACGTCATCGCCCGCCAGTACGGCGCGCAGATCATCGACGTGCGCATCAAGAAGACCGACCTTCCTGACGGTACTCCGCTCCAGTCGGCTTACGACCGGATGCGAACGGCCCGCCAGCAGGAAGCTCGCTCGATCCGTGCGCAGGGCGCCAAGCAGGCGCAGATCATTCGCGCGGAGGCGGACGCGGAAGCGGCGCGGACCTATGCCGCGAGCTTCGGCAAGGACGCGGATTTCTACGATTTCTACCGCGCCATGCAGAGTTACCAGACGACCTTCATCGGCGATGGTCAGGACAAGGCTTCCCCAACGAGCATCGTTATGTCGCCTGACAATGCCTATTTGAAGGAATTCGCTGGGAGAGGGCGCTGAACCTGTTCAATTCGCGTTCAGGCGTTCTGGCTAGCGCCAATGCGGGTGCTAAACGTGCAATTCATGGAGTATCGATGAGATCGAAGGAGTCCGGGACGGTGCGCTACGCCTATGGAGTTGCAACGGCGCTGCTTTTGGGCGGAACCGCGTTTTCGCTGACGACCGGGTCGGCCGGTGCGCAGGTCGCGCAGAATGCTCCTGCGGCGATGGCGCCGGGAGGAGCGCCAATGTCCTTCGCGGACCTGGCGGCCAAGCTCCAGCCCGCAGTCGTCAATATCTCGACCAAGCAGCGCGTTCCGGTGAGGACGCAGACCGATCCGCTGGAGGAATTCTTCCGGCGCTTCGGCTTCCCCGATCAGCAGCCCGGCCAGGGCGGCAGCGGCGGCGGTCCGCGCACTCGTGAAACGGGCTCACTCGGCTCCGGCTTCATCATTTCGCCGGACGGCTACATCGTCACCAACAACCACCTGATCCAGAGCGCGACCGGCAACGGCACCGTCGACCAGGTGACGGTCATCATGACCAACCGGAAGGAATATCCGGCCCGGATCATCGGGCGCGATACGGCTTCCGACCTCGCCCTGCTCAAGATCGAGGGCCAGAATCTGCCCTTCGTGAACTGGGGGGACAGCCAGCACGCCCGCGT
>JBKPKZ010000142.1:0-9381 GCA_046731355.1 Pseudomonadota bacterium
CCGATCGGCGTGGCCACGATGTAGAGGCCGGGAAGGAGGCGTTCGGCGTCCATTTGTGCTGCTGATGGCACTCGTATCGCCGTGCCCGCAAGTCTCTGCTTGCTCCACGTTAACTCCCTCAGGGTTATCCCTTCCAAAGCAGCCAAAAAAGAGTCACACTTCCTCTTTCACGGCTCTGGGGAGAGAGTCATGATTGTGTTTACGATCGCATCGGCGATCCTTGCGGCGTCATTCCAGTCTGCAGCTGCGGATGGAGCGCGGACTGCGCTTCGAACCTGCATCAAGGCTGCAGCTGCCGACGCCAAGGGTCAGAAAGTGGCAAACGACGCCTTCCCTGGCTTCGTACGGCAGAAATGCGCCGCTCAGGAAACGACCTTCAAGTCGGCCGTCTGGGCCTTCGATTCCAAGAACAAGGTGACGAAGAAGCAGTCGGAATCCGATTCGGAATTTCAGGTCGAGGATTTCGTGACCTCGGCTGCCGACAAATATGCGGCGGAAGCGCCGCAGAACTAGCCGACCGCGATTTCGGCCAGCACGCGGTCGAGCAGTAACCGGCCCTTGGGGGTTGTTCGCAAGCGGCTGCCTTCGAGCTCGAGATGTCCGCTCCTGACCAGGCGGCCAACGGCGCCCTCATCGATGATCCGTCTACCGAAGCGCTTTGCAAGAGCCCGAGGGTCTATGCCCTCCGACAATCGAAGCCCCATCACGAGCGCTTCGTCAGCGGCCTCGGCAGGGCTCAGCGCCTCTTCCTCCACAATCCCGTGTCCGTTGCGCCTCAGGCCTGAAAGGAAGTTTTCCGGCTTGCGATGGCGCGCGGTGCGCTTGCCGAGCCGCCGCCCGTGCGCTCCGGGCCCGACGCCCGCGTAATCGCCGTAGCGCCAGTAGGTGAGGTTGTGGCGGCTCTCCTGACCCGCCCGAGCGTGGTTGCTGACCTCGTAGGCGGGAATGCCCGAGGCCGAGGTGCGCTCCGACGTGAGCTCGTACAGCCCGGCGGCCTCGTCGGCGTCCAGCGGTTCGAACTCATGCTTGGCGACCATCGATTCGAAGCGCGTCCCCGGCTCGATCGTCAGCTGGTAGAGCGAAAGGTGCGAGGTGCCCTTGCCAAGGGCGCGATCGATGGCCGCCGACCAGCAGGCTTCGGTTTCTCCCGGAAGCGCATAAATCAAGTCGAAGCTGACCCTGGGAAAGTGCTTTTGCGCAATGTCGAGAGCTCGCTGCCCTTCATCCGCCGAATGCGCCCGGCCGAGGAAAGCCAGGCTCGAATCGTCGAAGCTCTGGAGGCCCAGCGAGAGACGGTTGACGCCAGCACCTGCCAGTTCAGCGAAGCGGTCCGCCTCGACGGAATTGGGATTCGCCTCGAGCGTGATCTCGATGTCATCCGGAGCCGACCAATGGCCCCGGGCGGCGCTGATGATCGCGGAAACTGTTGCCGGATCCATCAGCGACGGCGTTCCGCCCCCGAAGAAAATCGACGTCAGCGTCCGGCCCGGAAGCAGCCTTGCCTCATGCGCGAGGTCGGCGAGCAGCGCATAACGCCATTCGTCCTGGTCAATGCTCGACCGGACATGGCTGTTGAAATCACAGTAGGGGCATTTGCTGACACAGAACGGCCAATGGACGTAAAGCGCCAGCGGCTCGGCAGTCACGTCAGCGCTTCTACCAGCTTCCGGAACGCGTCCGCGCGGTGGCTGATCTGGTGCTTCTCCGCGGGATCCATCTCGCCGAAAGTGACGTCGCGGCCGGCAGGAACGAAGATAGGGTCGTATCCGAAGCCCCTCTCACCACGTGGCGGCCAGACGAGCGTGCCGTCGACGCGGCCTTCGAAGCTCTCCGCCTGACCGTCGTTCGGCCATGCGATTGCGAGCGCGCAGACGAATCGAGCGGCCGGCGCAGCATCTGGCTCGGTAGCCTCGACCTCGGTCCAGACCCTTTCCATCGCCCGTGTCCAGTCGCGCTTGCCCTGCGCATCCTCCGCCCAGCGGGCCGAGAAGATGCCGGGCGCGCCATGGAGCGCATCGACACAGAGCCCGCTGTCGTCGGCCAAGGCAGGGAGGCCGGAAAGGTCAGCCGCTTCACGGGCCTTCAGGTCGGCGTTGTCGACGAAGGTATTGCCAATCTCTTCGGGTTCGGGGAGGCCAAATTCTTCCGCGCCGACGCAGGCGATTCCGAGCGGCTCGATCAGAGCCCTGATCTCTTCGAGCTTGCCCGGATTGTGCGTCGCGATGACGAGCTTGTCTCCGAGCGGTCTCACTTGCCGACCGCCTTGAGTTGCGCCTCGAAAATCTCCGAGGTTCCGATGCGCGCGAGACGCAACAACCTCAGCAGGCCCTCCTCGTCATAGCATTCGCCTTCGGCCGTCACTTGCGCCTCCACGATTGCACCGTCGGCCGTCAGGACGAAGTTCCCGTCGCAGCCGGCCTGGCTGTCCTCATCGTAATCGAGGTCGAGCACGGCAGTTCCCTGATGGATGCCGCAGCTGACGGCCGCGACCTGCGTGCGGATGGGATCCTCGGTCAGCGCTTTCGATGCGAGGAGCTTGTCGACCGCGATCCGAAGGGCGACCCAGGCACCCGAAATGGCGGCTGTTCGAGTCCCGCCGTCAGCCTGGATCACGTCGCAGTCGACGATGACCTGGCGCTCTCCGAGCTTCGGCAGGTCGACGACCGCGCGGAGGCTGCGGCCGATCAGCCGCTGGATCTCCTGAGTCCGCCCGGACTGCTTGCCCTTGGCCGCTTCCCGATTGCCGCGAGTATGAGTGGCACGCGGAAGCATTCCATATTCGGCCGTGACCCAACCCTGTCCCCTGCCGCGCAGGAAGGGCGGGACCTTCTCGTCGACCGAGGCCGTCACCAGCACCCGCGTGTCGCCAAACGAAACGAGGCACGAGCCTTCCGCATGACGGGTGAAGCCGGGCTCAAAGCTCAAAGCTCGCATTTGGTCGGGTGCGCGGCCGCTCGGGCGCATCTGGTGCTCCTGCTGATTGGATTCGTCGATCCCCTAGACCGGGCGGGACGCCAATCCTAGATGCTTGCCGGCAATGGCAGAGCATATCGGCGAGCTCAGCATTCGGATGCGCGAGATCTTCGGCCACGTGGTCGAGGCCTATCTTGAGCGCGGGATTCCGGTCGGGTCCAAAACCCTGACCGGCACCGTGAACCTGTCGCCGGCCTCGATCCGGGGAGTGATGCAGGACCTCGAGGAGAGGGGACTCCTCACTCATCCGCACACGTCCGCGGGCCGTATCCCGACCGAGACTGGCCTGAGGCTGTTTGTCGACGGCATCATGCAGGTCGCAGCCCCCGATCCGCGGGAACGGCGCGAGATCGAGCGTCAGATCGTCCGCGACCAACCGATCGAGGATGCGCTTGCAGCGGCCTCTGCGGCGCTTTCCGGACTTTCGCAGGCGGCGGGAGTCGTTCTTGCACCGAAGAGCGAGATTCGACTCAAGCAGCTTGGGCTGGTTCCGCTCGGGCCGGATCGCGCACTGGCCGTGCTCGTCGGAGCGGACGGGACTATCGAGAACCGGATCGTCAACCTCGACGGAGTGACGAGCGCGGATGCGCTCACCGAGGTCACCAACTTCATCAACGCGCACCTGTCGGGACTGACTCTGGGCGAGGCACAGGCCCGCCTGCTGGCGGAAATTCGCGACCGCCGCGAGGCGCTCGACCATGCTGCTGCCGAGCTGATCGCGTCGGGTCTTGCCGCCTGGAGCGAAGACCATGCGCGAAGACCGGTGCTGATCGTTCGCGGCCAGGCGAACCTCATCGACGACAACGCGGCGGCTGACCTCGAACGAGTCCGAAGTCTCTTGGAAGAGCTTGAAAACAGGCAAGAAATTGCCCGTCTCCTCGAAGGCGCTCGCGATGCCCCAGGGTGCCGGATCTTCATCGGCAGCGAGAATCGGATGTTCGCTTTGTCGGGATCCTCGGTGATCGCCGCGCCCTATCGAGGGAGCCAGGGTGACGTAGTCGGCGTTGTCGGTGTCATCGGGCCGACGCGCTTGAACTACGCCCGAGTCATCCCAATGGTAGACTTCACGGCCAAGGCCCTTACGAGATTGATGGCATGATCGAGAACGAGAAATTGGAAGAAGAAGCCGAGGAAATCCGTCGCGAGACGGCAGAGGACGCACCCGAGGTCGCGGAGCACGACCGCGTTGCGGCGCTCGAAAAAGCGCTTGAGGAAGCGAACAACAAGGCGCTCTATGCCGCCGCGGAAATTCAGAATGTCCGTCGGCGACTGGAGACCGAAAAGCAGCAGGCGGCGAACTATGCCACGACTCAGTTCGCTCGCGACATGCTGGCCATCAAGGACCATCTCGAGCGCGCCTTGAGCGCCGTTTCCGAAGAGCTTCGCAACGACAAGGTCGCGAGCAATTTCCTCGCCGGGATCGAGTCCACGTTGCGCGAGCTGGAAGCCGTCTTCACCCGCCATGGCATCACCCGAATCGAAGCGGTGGGCGAGCAGCTCGACCCACACCGACACCAGGCGATGATGGAAATCCCGTCGGCGGATGCCGAGCCGGGAACCATCGTTCAGGAAATGCAGCCCGGCTACATGTTGAAGGACAGGCTGCTTCGCCCCGCGCTTGTCGGAGTGGCCCGCAAGCCCGACTAGTGGACTTCGCGGTGCTGTGTCTCGCCCTTGGTGGCGAGGCTGAAGCGCGGCTCTTCCTTGGCGGCGCCGAACAGGCGAGCGGCCGCGTAGCGTCCGACCTCGGGCCCGTGCTTGAATCCGTGGCCCGACCCGCCGCCGAGCAGGATCAGGTTCGACAGGCCCGGGTGAAAGTCGATCAGGAAGTCGCCGTTCGAACTGTTTTCGTATTGGCAGACTTCGGCGCCGATCATTGGGGCGCCGCGCAGGCCCGGAAAGCGTCGGTCGCGAAAGGCGACGACCTCTTCGAGCGCGCCCTGCGTCGGCCGGCGATCCTGTGTGTCGGGATCGACCAAGGCACCGTGTTGGTCGTGCGCGAATTTGACGCCTCGATTTTCAAGGTCCGGAAAGCCGTAGAAGATGTCGCCGGCGTTGAAGTCGGCCCAACCCGGCATCGCGGCCGGCGAATAGCTCGCATCGCCAGCCGGCTTGGCAAAATAAAAGACTTCCTGACGAGTCGCGAAGATCTTCTTTCCGAGCACGTCCGGGAAGATCTTCGGAAGCCATGGGCCGAGCGCGAAGACGAAGCGGTCCGCACTGAGGTTCTCGCCCGACTGGAGTCTCACGGCATCGAGAGAGCCCTTTCCTTGAACGGGAACAGCGGCCCCGAGCACGTATTCGCCGCCTGCCTTCACGAAGCGGTCGACCAGGGTCTGCACCGAGCGGCGAGCCATCAGAGCGCCGAACCTCGCTTCGAACAGGCCGACCTCGATCCCGTCAAAGTCGATCATCGGGAACCGACGCTGGAGTGCCGCTCGATCCATCCGCTCGATCGGAAGCCCGAGCTGCTCGTGAACGGCGATGCTGCCGCGAAAGTAATCGTCCTCTTTCTCGCTGAAGAAGACCACTCCGCACGGAACGAGGATCGGAAGCCCGGAGATCGCGCTGAGCGCCTGCCACTGCGGCAGGCTCTCGGACGCAAAGCGGGTATAAATCGCGTCTCGGCCATAACCAGCGCGGGTGAGACGGGATTCGCCGCCCGAGGACGCGCGGCTGTGCGAAGCCCCCCATGCGTCGACGAGCGTCACCCGATGCCCGGCATTCTGCAGGTGATGCGCGGTCCAGGAACCGAAAACGCCGGCACCAACGACAACCACCTGCTCGCCCTTTTTCCCTTGTGCCATCGCTGAGCTCCCTGTGGCCAGAACGGCAGCGCCGCCCGCCCCTTTTAGGAGCGAGCGGCGCGTTAGGTTCAACGGAGGCTTGGCTATCGCTTCGCCATTATTCATTCCTCGCCAATCAACCGCGTTCCGGAGCCGGCGGCGGAGGAGGAGGCGGAGGAGGCGGAGCCGGGCACGCCTCGGTCGCCAGGATCACCGACCCGTCCGCGCAGGTCTGCGTCGCCGGGGGCGGCGGAGGCGGCGGAGGTGGCGGCGGCGGCGGAGGCGGAGCCGGCGGGGCAGCCGCGAAGTGATAGCGGCCGGTGAGGCCGATGATCCGCGGTGTCCCGATGTTGTAGCCGAGGCGCGCACGGCCACCGCGTTCGCGGTCGAACGACAGCAAGGCGTTCTCGTCGAACACGTTGTTCACGTAGGCCACGAGCTCGACGCCGCTATCCCAGCTGACTCCAGCCGAGAAGTTGACCAGGTCGTACGACGGGAGCTTCAGGTCGATCGTGGTTGCCGATCCGGCCGGAACCAGTGGCGCCAGGCCGTGCACGAACGTGCGCGGGTTGTTCTCCTGGTCCGCGGGCTGCGTGTAGCGGCTGCCCACGTGCTGGTAGCTGGCGTTGATGTACCATTCCTTGTCGTCGCCCCAGCGCTGTCCGTAATTGGCGGTTGCAGCCATCTGGAACTTCGGAACGGTCGGTAGGCGGTTGCCTTCGCGGATACCCGTGCTGACCGTCAGGATGTCGTTCGGGTCGGTCGGGTCGCGAGCCAGCGTGCTATCGAACTCGGCGCTGACGTAGCTGCCGGCCAACGACAGATCGAGGCCTTCGACGGGGTGTACCGCGAACTCGACTTCGGCACCCGTCGTGTGAGCCTTCGGAACGTTGAAGACGATACGCGAAGAGCAGCTTCCGGCATCGAGAGTGACCTGCAGGTCCTTGATGCTGCTGTGGAAGATCGCGGCGTTGAAGGTGAAGCCGCGCTTGGAATACTTCACGCCGGCTTCGTAGTTCCACAACGTTTCGTCGTCATAGTTCTGGAAGCCACCGAACAGCTCTTCGTCCTGATCGGTGCAGAGCGGCACGTTCAGCGGGTCGTTCACGCCGCCGAGACGGAAGCCCTTGGCCGCCTGGATGTTGACGCTGAGATTGCTGCTCGGCTCCCAGGTCGCGATGACGCGCGGGCTGAAGCCGTTCGACTTGGTCTTGTCGCCGATGCGGGTGTCACCCCCCGAGAAGACGCCGCCGGAGATGAAGTCGCGGCTTTCCTTGAAGTCGTAGTAACGGCCACCTGCGGTCAGCTTGAACTGGCCGAAGTCGTAGCTTGCTTCACCGAACAATGCCTTCTGCTTGATGTCGTACGGCAGGTCGGCGTTGTACGGAGAATCGAGCGGGAAGCCGTTCGCGACATCGATCGCCGTAAGCGGGGTCTGGGTCGGACCGTCCAGGCAGCTCGAGCTCTCATCTTCGGGTGTCAGTGGGTCGTCCGGAACGCACAGAGATGCCAGGAACGGATTGGTGACGTTGGCGTCATAGCCTGGAGTTGGAAGGCGCTGCTGATACTTGCGATCGATGTTGGAATAGAATCCGCCGAGCACCCACTGGAACGGTCCGGTGCCGGTCGATGCGAGCCGGACTTCCTGAGTCCATGTCTTGAGGTCCGTGGTGTCGCGAAGGTTTGACGGCAGGTCGGCGAAAGCCGGGAAGCCGAAGTCGACAGTGACCGATCCGGTCAGCGCCGAAGCGTCTCGACTAACGAGGATGTCGCGATTGATGTAGCTGGTGATCGAGGTCAGCTCGACGCCGCCGAAATCGACGCTTCCGGTCAGGTCGGCAAGAAGGGTGTCGTCCTTGAACTTCTCACGAAGCAGCAAATACTGCTGGCGCTTCTTGACGTCGTCGCCGTTGAATTCGTTGAAGAAGAGATTGAACACCTCCTGGCGGTTGAACCCGTTGGCGCGAATTTCCTGATAAACCACCCGCGGCGTGATCTTGATGTTCGCCGTTGGCTCCCACAGCAGCGCGACCCTTCCGCCGACGCGGCTGCCATCATTGACGTCCTTGCCGCCCGCCGGTCCCTCGGCATTGACGAAGCCGCCGTACTTGGTGCCGTAGGCGACCGCGCGAAGAGCGGCCGTATCGCCGAGCGGAACGTTGATCGCGCCCTTCAGGTGATAGCCGATATCGCCTTCATCGACGGTATTGATATTGGCTTCGACCAGGCCTTCGGTCACGCCGAGCTTCGGCTGGTTGGTGATGTAGCGGATGGTTCCCCCGACGGAACCCGATCCGAACAGGGTACCCTGCGGACCGCGAAGGGTCTCGACGCGGTTCAGGTCGAACAGGTCGAGATCAGGGGTGAAGAGGGAAAGCGAAATCACGCTTTCGTCGAGGTAGACGCCGACCTGCTCTTTCACGCCCGGCTGGTCGCGGACGATCTGGCCCGCGGAAACGCCGCGCACCGACACCTGGCTCTGACCGGGTCCGAGGTTCTGGACGGTGAGGCCGGCGACATTGCGGCTGAGGTCCTCGATCGTGCTCGCGTTCGCACGCTGGATGTCTTCTTCCGTCTGCGCGTTGATCGAGAACGGAACGTCCTGCACTCTCGAGGCACGTTTCGTTGCGGTGACGATGATCTCGTCTCCGCTGGTCTGCGCGACTTCAGGTTGGTTTGCCGCTTGGGCGGTGTCCTCCTGCGTCGATTGGGCGAAAGTCGGTGTAGAGAGTGCGACGGCGGCGGTGCCGACGAGCAGTAGAGCCGTATTGCGCATGGAGAGCCCCCTTAGCGTGCGCCAAACTGTATTGATGGCGTAATGATTATGCCTAACCGATGTTATTGGAAGCTCGCGCGCGCGCTGCTGTGAGCTTTCCGGCAACGCTGTTGCTATGCGGTTACAGCAAAGGTTTCCTGGAGAAACGGAAGAATATCGCGCGGAGGACAGGCTGCGATATTCCAGCCACGGTCGGCCATGAAGCGGTGACGGACGATTTCGGCTTGCTGCTCAAGACCATAGTTCTCGAACCGCCGGCCGGGCTTCAGCTGATATTGGTAGCGGCAGAACGGATGGCGCATCAGTGGCAGGTAGAAACGGCCTCGCTTCTGCGACTGCCACACGTGCGTGAGTTCGTGCATGAAAAGGCCCTGCCGGTTTAGTGACTCCTTGCTGAAATCGTCGGACCAGAGATCGCCACGCGGGTGGAAGTGAATGTTCCCCATCGGCGCCATCGCGACCCGCTGAGGCTGGAACGGCCACCATTTGCGGCGGACCAGCCGGACCCTAGAATAATCGATCGCATCTCCGAAGATGGAGCGAGCCATTTCAAGCTCTCCAGGCGTCAGCGGGCGTGAGGCGTCTGTTGCGTTCAAGCGTTCGTCCCTCGAACCTGCTTTCTCGTAACGTTCGCCGGCCGCAGCGGAACCCTGATTCGCGCTACTTGCCGGGAAACGGCTGCGGGGCTAGGGCAGGCCAAAATCAGACAAAACGGAGGAAGGTTCCATGAGCGAGACTGCCGATCGGGTGAAGAAGATCGTCGTCGAACATCTTGGTGTCGAGCAGGACAAGGTCACCGAGGACGCGAGCTTCATCGACGATCTCGGTGCCGACAGCCTCGACATC
>JBKPKZ010000143.1:0-30244 GCA_046731355.1 Pseudomonadota bacterium
GGCGGCTGATTGGGGCGGTACTTCCGCTGGAAGCGGCGCTGGACGACATCCCGGCCCTCCCCATCACTCCCGACCAGGCACAACTGCTCCGACATGGACAGCGCCTGTTCGGTTTCCCCGAAAAGCCGGGGCTTCAGCTGGCGACAGAGGGCGGACGCCCGGTCGCTCTGGTGGAAGCTACGGCCGACGGCCTGAAGGTCGTCCGGGGGTTCAACGTCTAGAGATAAGGAGTAAAGACGATGTCGATTACCGCTGAGCGCAAGACTGCGCTGATCGGGGAACACGCCCGCGGTTCGGGCGACACCGGTTCTCCCGAAGTCCAGGTGGCGATCCTCACGGAGCGCATCAACAACCTGACCCAGCACTTCAAGAGCCACGCCAAGGACAACCATTCGCGGCGCGGCCTCCTGATGATGGTCAACCAGCGCCGTTCGCTCCTCGACTATCTGCGTCGCAAGGACGAAAAGCGCTACACCGACCTCATCGCGAAGCTCGGCCTCCGCAAGTAACTCACTCAGCGGCCCCATTTCGGGGCCGCTTATGTTTTGAAAGTCCCGCATTTCGGTGGGGCGTTCATGGGGCAGGAACGAACGCCCCGACCGACCGCGAACCGGCTAGTTCGCGAAAATGAGGACCCCGGCAGGCATCCGGCCCCCGGGTGAAGGGACAATAAATGTTCAAGATCCATTCTGTTGAAACTGAGATCGGCGGCAAGGCGCTGAAGCTCGAAACGGGCCACGTCGCCCGCCAGGCCGACGGCGCGGTCATCGCGACCCTCGGCGAAACCGTGGTGCTTTGCGCGGTCACCGCCGCAAAGTCGGTCAAGCCGGGACAGGACTTCTTCCCGCTGACCGTCCACTACCAGGAAAAGTTCTCCGCCGCCGGGCGCATCCCGGGCGGCTTCTTCAAGCGCGAGCGCGGAGCGACCGAGAAGGAAACGCTGACCAGCCGCCTGATCGACCGCCCCATCCGCCCGCTCTTCCCGTCGGGCTTCTACAACGAAGTCCTCGTGATCGCGCAGGTCCTCTCCTACGACGGAGAGAACGAGCCCGACATCCTGGCGATGATCGCCGCGTCGGCCGCCCTGACCATTTCCGGCGTTCCGTTCCTCGGCCCGATCGGCGCCGCCCGCGTCGGCTTCCAGGACGGTGAGTACATTCTAAATCCGACCCAGCAGCAGATCGCCGAAGGTCAACTCGACCTCGTCATGGCCGGCACCCCGAACGCCGTGATGATGGTGGAATCGGAGGCCAAGGAACTGAGCGAAGAGCAAATGCTCGGCGCCGTCATGTTCGGCCACGCCGCCAGCCAGAAGATCTGCAATCTCATCATCGACCTCGCCGAAAAGGCCGCGAAGGATCCGTGGGAGCTCGCGCAGAGCGACGACAAGTCGGCGATCAAGGACAAGCTCAAGGCGCTCGTCGGTGCCGACATCGACGCCGCTTATCGCCTGACCAACAAGTCGGAGCGTTCGGCAGCCCTAAACATTGCCCGAGACAAGGCCAAGGAGGCCTTCGCCGAAGCGGAGCCGCAGGAGCAGCTGGTCGCGTCGAAGGCCGTGAAGGGTCTCGAAGCCGACATCGTCCGCACGGCGATCCTCAAGGAAGGCCGCCGAATCGACGGCCGCGACACCAAGACGGTTCGCCCGATCGAGGCGATCGTCCACTTCCTTCCGCGCACGCACGGCTCGGCCCTGTTCACGCGCGGAGAGACGCAGGCGATCGTGACCACGACGCTTGGCACCAAGGAAGCCGAGCAGATGATCGACGGCCTGGAGGGTCTCTCCTACCAGCGCTTCATGCTTCACTATAACTTCCCGCCCTACTCGGTCGGCGAAGTCGGGCGCTTCGGCGCTCCGGGCCGCCGCGAAGTCGGCCACGGCAAACTCGCCTGGCGAGCGCTGCACCCGATGCTGCCGACGGTGGAAGAGTTCCCGTACACGATCCGCGTCCTGTCCGACATCACGGAGAGCAACGGCTCCTCGTCGATGGCGACGGTCTGCGGCGGCTCGCTCGCGCTCATGGACGCCGGCGTTCCCCTGAAGCGTCCGGTCGCGGGCATCGCCATGGGCCTGATTCTCGAAGGCAAGGACTTCGCGGTGATCAGCGACATTCTCGGTGACGAGGACCATCTCGGCGACATGGACTTCAAGGTCGCGGGCACGTCGGAAGGCGTCACCTCGCTCCAGATGGACATCAAGGTCGCCGGAATCACCGAGGAGATCATGAAGACCGCTCTCGCCCAGGCGAAGGACGGCCGTGCCCACATCCTCGGCGAGATGGCGAAGGCGCTCGACCACACGCGCGAGGAGCTTTCGGCTCACGCGCCGCGCATCGAGACCATGTCGATCCCGAAGGACAAGATCCGCGAAGTCATCGGAACCGGCGGCAAGGTCATCCGCGAAATCGTCGCTGAGACCGGCGCCAAGGTCGACATCGACGACGACGGCACGATCAAGATCGCCTCGTCGGACCTTTCGAAAATCGAAGCGGCCCGCAACTGGATCAAGGGCATTGTCGCCGAGCCGGAGGTCGGAACGATCTACACCGGAAAGGTCGCGAGCCTCGTCGACTTCGGTGCGTTCGTCACGTTCATGCCGGGCAAGGACGGACTTGTGCACGTCTCCGAGATCAAGAACGAGCGCGTCGAGAACGTCCGCGACGTCCTCAGCGAAGGCCAGGAAGTGAAGGTCAAGCTGCTCGAGGTCGACCAGCGCGGGAAGGTTCGCCTGTCCATGCGCCTTGTCGACCAGGAGACTGGCGAAGCGCTGCCGGACACCCGCCCGCCGAGGGAACCGCGTGAAGGCGGCGACCGCGGTCCGCGCGGAGACCGCGGCGACCGCGGCGATCGCGGACGTCATGGCCGCGGCGGTGATCGGGACCGTGGTCCGCGCCGGGATCGTGGAGATCGCGCTGACCGTGGTCCGCGTGGAGACCGCGGCGATCGCGGCCCGCGGCGTGAGCGCGAAGAGGGTGGCGAGGGCAATGCGCCTGAGTTCGCTCCCGCATTCCTGACGGGCGACGACAAGGACTGATCCAATCGGTCCAAGCAAGAAAATGAAGGCCTCGCGAGCGATCGCGGGGCCTTTTTTCTCACTGGCTCTGAATTGTTGCTCTGATTTAAGGCGGTAAGACGAAACCGGAGTCGAGCTATCGGGCCGTGCTTCCTCCATGTTCGATTTGATGGCGGATGGAGCTGATCAGTCTCCGGCTGTCGGCCGCAGCCGCTTGGAAGTTCGCCTTGAGGCTCTCTGAGTCCGCTAGTTCGGCCTGGCGATCGAGGTCCGCCACCAGCGCTTCCAGCTTTTCGACGTGACGCAGCAGTCGAGCCATCGAGCCCGGGACCGGATCCGCTTTCGGACCGTCGCCGACCATCTTCAGTTTCGGGGCGAGGCTCGCTGGATCGAGGTCCTGTAGGCCACCGCGGTCCCACAGGATCGCGTGGACGACGAGTTCGGTGATCAACTCGATGGCGTCGATCTCTTCCGCAGTCGGTGCCCCGACCGTCCGATGGTAGGTAGCGAAGGTGGCGATTACGGAGCCGTTGTCGTCGCGGATCGGTGTTGACCAGCACGACCGGAAGCCGTGCGGCAAGGCGACATCGCGATAATCCGCCCACAGGGGGTCCGAAGCAATGTCGGTGACATAGACCGGTCGCCCGAAATAAGCGGCTGTCCCGCAGGATCCGGCGCAGGGGCCGATTTCCGCGCCGTCGATCGCCTGGCGATAGGCCATTGGAAGACTCGGCCCGGCGCCATGGGCGAGCCGCTTGCCGTCTGCGCTCACAAGGAGGATCGAGGTGATCAGCTCGCCATCGAAATTCTGCTCGACGGCCAGCAGGTGCCTGTTGAGCACATGCTCCAGGCTGTCTCCACGCGTGAACTCGGATGGAACCTGGCGGTCGCGAATCTCTAGCGATTCACGAAGCCCGGCTGCGAAAGGCATCGACCTCTCCCAATGCTACCCAGAGCGGCGAACTGGTGGTCCCACCATAATAAAGTCGCACTGCCGTTCTAGGTCAGAATTTCACGGCCATGTTCCCACTTTATGACAGGCTGCAAATAGGGGCCGACCCGCAGGAAGGGCTAGGTATCAACGGAGCCGGAGCGTGACCGCTCACTCCAAGATTATCCCGATTCTGCCGCCAGATTGACTCGCCTAGCCGTTGAAGCTGTTCTTCGACGGGGGGACTGGATGCGAATTTCGATCGGGGTGGCCCTGCTGGCCGCATTGGCCGCCTGCTTCCTCTCTCCGGCGATCGCGCAGGACGCTGGCCAGGACAGCGTCTGGCGCAATCCTTCGAACAGCGTCCATGTGCGGATCCACCCCTGCGGCAAGGGCCGTTGCGGGACGGTCGTCTGGGCGAATGCCAAGGCGAAGGCGGATTCGGCGCGCGGGGGGACCAAAAATTTGATCGGCACCGAGCTATTCCGCGACTTCCGCGAGATGAGCCCGAAGGTCTGGAAGGGGAAGGTTTTCGTTCCGGATCTCAACGGCACCTTTAGCGGGACTGCCACGATCAAGGATCAAAACACGCTGGTCGCGCGCGGGTGCCTGATCGGAAACTTCGCCTGCAAGTCGCAAGCCTGGACGCGAGTTCGGTAAGCGCGATTTAGAGGACTCCGAACGTCCATCCCTCTGTCCTGGCGATCTTTGGGGTCAGCCCTTCTGGTTCGAAAGCTTTCGATTCGGTGGTTGCGACCGCTCGCATTCCAGCCGCGGTGACGAGTGCGTCGGTCTGGTGATCGTTGGGCTCGAAGTCCAGGCGCACCGCTTTGCTGCCCAGTCCCTCGAGCGCGACGTTGAGCGCGGCGCGGGTGCGGAGCTTGGCGCCGGTCATGCCGGCACGGCGGAGATAGATTCGGGTATAGATTTCGACGACGGCACTGCCGTGCTTCGGAAGCGGGTCCATCGGAAAAATGGCGATCCGGCCGTCGAGATGATGGAGCAGGCGCATTCCCGAGAAGCTTGCCTTCGCGACCTGGGCGGCGCCGATCGCGTCAAAGGCGCTTGCGGTCTTGCGCCCGCCTTGCGCATTCAAACGCGCGTCGCACTGGCGGAAGTGCATGAAATCCGCCTTCACTCCGTCAGCGATGCCGAAATAAAAGTGCCTGCGGTGCGCGATCTCGAGGAAGCTGGCGGCGCCCAGGTCCTCATCGTCGCACTTGCTCTCGACATAGCCCCAGAACTCGCGCGCGGTTTTCGGCACTCCGGGCTCGCCAAGAAGATATTCTCCGCGTTCGACGATCGGTGGGGCGAAGCTGAAGTCGAAACCGAACAGGGTCGGCTCCTTGGCCGCGCGTTTCACCAGCCAGCGCAGGACGTCCTCGCGCGACCAGACGTGGCCCGGCCGGATCAGCCGCGGAGCCGCGTCGTGCCTCGCTTCGGCGATCGCAATGCCCTTGTGGCGCCGTCCCTTTGCGCCCGACCAGTCAATCGCAACATAGCTTTCGAACCGCCTCACTTGCGCTTGCGCGGACGCACCTTCGGCCGAGCAGCTGTCCAGTCGCGGGACCGGGCAATGACATCCCGAACCCGAGCTTCATCGGCCGCGTCGTAGCGGATCAACACTCCCGGCCAGCCCTCGTAATGCGCTGTTTGCCAATAGGTCTCCGGCTCGGTTTCCTTGAGAATCTCAATAGTGTCGAGGTCGATCGCGATCCCGAACGAAGTCTCTGCTTCATGGCTTGGAAAGAGGAAGGCGCGGCCGTTCGACGCGACCTTGACCGCCGGCTGACCGTAGCTTGTCGAAAGCTCGGTGTCCGGTAGGCCGAGGGCGTAGGCGACCGCTTCCTCCCAGTTCATCGGTTCACACCAGCGGCGGCTGGCGATCGTCTTCAGGAGCAGCCTCGCTCGCCGGCTTTTTCAGCCGGGGCGGGGAAGGGCGGCGGACCGTCGGCAATTGGTCCTCCATCCATCGCTCGAGAACGCGTGCCGCGGCGTCGCGGCCGCCGAGGCCGAATGCGATCGCGGTGGCCACCGCGGCCGAGCCGAGGATCAGGCCGAACGCCATCATCACGATCTGGTCGGCGAGGCCCATGAAGGTGAGGCCGATCGCGGTGAACAGGGCGATGATCGCATATTTGATGATCGTCTCGGCATAGCTGGATTCGCCGGTCGAGCTTCCGACCAAGGTTGACAGGATGCGGGCGAGGAAGATCCCGACGACGATAATGACGGTCCCAAAGATCACCTTGCCCCCGAGCGCAGTGACCTGGAACAGAAGCGCTGCAGTGGAGTCGCCACCGATCTTGTGCGCCGCCTCCATGATCCCGACGATCAAGGCCGCGGTCATCGCAATGTTACCGACGACTCGAGACGGCACGGACGTGGCGGGCATCATGCCCAGTGCGCGCATGGCATTGTCGAAACCGAGACCAGGGAGAACGGTCTCGATCACGCTCTTGCCCCAGCGACCGATGAGGAAGGCGATCGCCAGGATGATGAGCGCCGCGAGCACGTTGGGTATCGAAAGTGCGATGGACTGAAGCATCGCGGTCGCGGGGTCCGAGATCGTCGCGATCTTGAGCGTCCCGAGCGCACCAATGGCGGCAAAAATGATGATCACCGCAGACACGGTGACGCCGATCGCCTTGGCAATCGAGCCGCGCGCCGGGGCTGCGCCTTCCTGGGCGACGCCGGCTTCGTCCACTGCCAATGGCGCGTCGCCGATCGGGATGCCGGCACGGCTGAACAGCCGCTCGAGGTTGAGGGCGCCGAGCGCGGCTTCGACCACGTGGCGGACGATCCGAGCGAGGATCAGGCCCGCGAAGAACAGCAGGCCCGCGCCGATCAGCCTCGGAATGAACGCGAAGACTTCATTGGTCATCACGGTCACCGGCGTGAGCACTTCATTAAGACCGAGCGGCTGGAGCGCCGCGACTAGACCAACCAGCCAAACTAGCCAGTAGGCGAGGCGGCCGAGCTCGGTCCCGACCGAGTCCACGCCAGCCTGCGGGTGGCGTTTCAGGACCGGCATCCGGTCGACCATCTTGGCGACCGCCCATTGCACCGCCTTGGCGATGAAATGGGTCGCGATCAGGATCAAAATCGCGAATACGACCCGCGGTCCCCACTGGATCAGCTGGTCGCGCCAATAGGCGGCCGGCGCTTCGGTCTGGTACATGCTCACCCTCCGTTACTGGCTGTTCTTGTCATCCCGGCTACGCTTCTGGCGAAGCTCGTTCCAGTAGGCGATGCGCTCCGAGATCTTCGCCTCGAAGCCGCGCTCGCTCGGCTCGTAGAGGGTTTGCCGGTCCATCCCTTCGGGCCAGTAATCCTGGCCGGAAAAGCCCTCGTCGGAGTCATGGTCGTAGGCATAGCCCTTGCCGTAGCCGATGTCCTTCATAAGCCGCGTCGGAGCGTTCAAAATATGCGAGGGCGGCATCAGCGAGCCGGTCTCCTTGGCGCTTCGGTAGGCATTCTTCTGCGCCATGTAGGCGGCGTTCGATTTGGGCGCGGTCGCGAGATAGAGGCAGGCCTGAACGATCGCGAGTTCGCCCTCGGGCGAGCCGAGGAAGTCATAGGCGTCCTTGGCGGCGAGGCATTGAACCAACGCCTGAGGGTCGGCGAGGCCGATATCCTCCATTGCGGCCCGGGTGAGGCGGCGAAGGACGTAGAGCGGCTCCTCGCCCGCGACCAACATGCGCGCGAGGTAATAAAGGGCAGCCTGCGGGTCCGATCCGCGCAGGCTTTTGTGAAGCGCGGAGATGAGGTTGTAATGGCCCTCTCGATCCTTGTCGTAGACGGGGACGCGGCGGTGAAGGAGGGCCGCCATGGCGGCCGGATCGAGCGGTGCTTCCAATTCGACGTCGAACAAGGTCTCGACCTGGTTGAGGAGGAAGCGGCCGTCGCCGTCGGCGCTTGCAACCAGGGCTTCGCGCGCCTCGACCGTCAGTGGAATGGGCCGGCCGACTTCGACCTCGGCCCGCCGGATCAGAGTGTCGAGCGCCTGTTCATTGAGCCGCCTCAGGATCAGCACCTGGCAGCGTGAGAGGAGTGCGGCGTTGAGCTCGAAGCTCGGGTTCTCGGTCGTTGCTCCGACCAAGGTGACCGTGCCGTCCTCGACATAGGGCAGAAAGCCGTCCTGCTGAGCGCGGTTGAAGCGGTGGATCTCGTCCACGAACAGCAAGGTACGCTGGCCGGCGCGAGCGGCGGTCCGGGCGTCGGCGAAGATCTTCTTGAGGTCGGCGACGCCCGAGAAGACGGCGGAGATCGGCACGAAGCGCAGGCCGACAGCGTCGGCGAGCAAGCGCGCAATGCTGGTCTTTCCAGTCCCCGGCGGACCCCAGAGGATCATCGAGGACAGTTTCCCGGCGGATACCATTCGCCCGATCGCCCCGTCGGGACCGGTCAGATGTTCCTGCCCGACGACCTCGCCGAGAGTCTTCGGCCGCAGCCGGTCGGCAAGCGGGGCGTTCGCGCCGGGTTCGTCCGCCGGGCGCGCTGGAACTTCCTGGTCGCTGAACAAGTCGGCCATTCCAGACGCCAATGGCAAAGCCAGAGGAAAATTGCATCAGCGGACTTGCGGGTGATCGTACTAAGATATATCTTAGATGCATCGAAAGGAAAGATATGAGACATCACGGTTCAGGCTGCCATCCGCGCGGACGTTTCCAGATCGACCTGCCGGAGGCTTTGATCGCGATGGGACGCCGGTCAGGTGGCTGGGGCCCCTTCCACTTTGAGTTCGACGACAATGGCTGGAGCGGCGGACGCCGCGGCGGCGGACGGCGCAGCCGACGCATGTTCGAATCGGGCGAGCTTCGACTCGTCCTTCTCAAGCTGATCGCCGACGAACCGCGCCACGGCTACGACCTCATCCGAGCGATCGAAGAGATGACCGGAGGCGAGTATGCGCCCAGCCCGGGAGTGGTCTATCCGACGCTGACCCTGCTCCAGGACATGGGCCTCATCGAAGAAGCGACCGGTGAAGGCCCGCGCAAGCCGTTCCAGATCACCGGCGAGGGTCGCCAGCATCTCGAAGAGAAAGCGGAAGAAGTTGAAGCGCTTCTGGATCGGCTGAAGGATCTCGCGCCCAGGGATTCGCACGAAGGCGGCGCGACACTCGGTCGCGGCATCCAGAACCTGATGCATGCCGTCCGCAATCGCGTTTCGCGGGTGGGCTGGGACGAAGATCTCACGCACGAGATCACAGCCATCCTCGACGAAGCGGCTCAGCGTATCGAGCGCCTCAAATAGGCCCTAGCGGCGCTTGAACCGGGCATGGCGCTTCTTGCGCTCGATGACCCGGTTGTACGTCCGAAGCACGGCCGAGTTGATCTGATCCCAGTCGCGCCCCTGCGCGACCTTCAGGCCAGCCTGGCCGTGCTTTCGCCGGACCTTGGGGTCCCGGCCATAGGTCGCAAGTTCATCGGCGATCGTTTCATAGTCCCCAGGCTCGGCGAGAAAGCCCGTTACACCATGGGCGACGAGGTTGGTGGTGCCCGTCGCGTTCACCGCGATCACCGGCAGTCCCGAAGCCATTGCTTCCAACGTAACGTTGCCGAACGCTTCGGTGACCGAGGGATTGAGAAGCACGTCGGAGCTTGCCACGGCGCGCGCGAGGTCGTCGCCCGAGAGATGTCCCGCATAAACGGCGTCGGGGAGACGCTCTTCGAGCCAGGGCCTCGCCGGCCCTTCACCGACGACGAGCACGCGGTGCTTCACGCCCTTTTCCGCGAGCACATCCATCGCGTCCGAAAAGACGTCGAGTGCCTTCTCCATCACGATTCGGCCAAGGAAAAGAACGACGAACTCGTCGTCGCCGATGCCCATGCTTCGGCGCCACTCGATGTCGCGGCGCCCGGGATTGAACTGATCCCGGTCGACTCCGCGAGTCCAGATCGTGATGTCGCGGTTCATCCGCTGCGCGCGGAGAACCGCCGCCATCGATTCCGAGGGAGCGACGATCGCGTCGCAACGAAGATAAAGCCGGCGCAGGATCGCGCGCACCATCGGCTCGAGATTCTGCAAGTTGTAGTAAGCCAGATAAGTATCGAACCGAGTATGGACCGAGGCGATCGCCGGGATTCCGCGCGAACGTGCCCAACTCACCGCACGATGCGCCGAAATGTCGGGGCTCGAAACATGGACGATATTCGGAGCGAACTCCGCGAGGTCCTTTCGCACGTGCGGCGGAAGGCCGAGCGAAATGCGATATTCAGGACGCAGCGGAATCGGCAGCGAGGGAAGGCTGACGAGGTCGCCGGTCGCCTCGAAGGCCGGCTCCTCGATTGTCGGCGAATAGACGCGAACGTGCACCCCTTGCCGCAACAGATAGTCGACAAGCCGGTTCAGCGCCTTGTTGGCGCCGTCGCGAACGCAATTGTAATTGCCCGAAACAAGGGCAACTCGGATCTCGTTGGGCTCCACGGACAGCAGCAATTAATGGTGGGAGCGGCAAAGGCAATGCAGTCGGATGGAGTGAAGGTCGGACTGCCTCCCATCGCGAGGCCGAATGCTCGGCTGTTCATCCTCGGCAGCCTCCCCGGCGATGCCTCGCTCACGGCCCGCCAATATTACGCTCATCCGCAAAACCAGTTCTGGCGGTTGCTCGGAAGCGTGATCGGCGAGGACCTTCGGGCCATGGCCTACGACGAGCGGTTGGAGTGCGTCGCCCAATATCGGGTCGGACTATGGGACGTGATCGGCTCGGCCTTCCGGGCCGGCAGTCTCGACCAGGCGATCAGGCTCGCCGACCACAATCGGATCGAACAACTGGTCCAGGATTTCCCACAACTCGAGGCGATCGCGTTCAACGGGGGGACCTCGGCCAGCATCGGCCGGAAGCTGATCGGCTCCGACCATCGTCTGACGTTGATCGACCTCCCGTCATCAAGCGCCGCCAACACTCGTCCATTCGCTGAAAAAGCGGCAGCCTGGACTCAACTTCGGGCTTTCTGCGGTTAGACCCTTGTGCCCGCCCGCAATCGGGCCAAAATGCGCTCGATGAACGAAATCGATGAGGACGAGGACCAACTCGACAGCGACAAGCAGCTGTCGATGGTCGACGAGGCCTTGGTTGCCGGGACCATCGCCAACACCAACGGCCTCCTCGTCATCCTCGCCAAGCTGGTCGCCAAGGGCGTGTTCGACCGTGACGACCTGAAGGCTTTCTCCGACAGCTATTCGAAGCCGCTCGACCATGTCGGAATGCGCGAAAATGAGCTGGTCACGCAGATGCAGGATCAGATGGAAGCAACGCTGGCCGAGCTGATGCGCTACCTCAGCGAGCGCGATTCTGCCCGAGATTGACTCGACGGGCGTCAGCCCACATATGCCCGACGCCTTCAAGAAAGGCCCCTTCGTCTAGCGGTCTAGGACGTCGCCCTCTCACGGCGAAAACACGGGTTCGAGTCCCGTAGGGGTCACCAATTCCTTGCCAATAATCGCGGTGCCGGTCACGGCCCGCTCAGCGCCGGGTCGCTGGAGGGGCGAGTTCCCAGCCGCCGCCGAGCGCCTTGAACAGGCTGACTTGCGCATCCGCAAGCGCGGCGTTCGATTGCGCGAGCGCGGTGCGCCGGGTGGCTCGATCGCGTTCGGAGTCGATCCGCTGGAAGAGGTTGTCGCGGCCAGCCTCATATCGAAGGGCACTGATGCGCGCTGCATTGCTGGCGCTGGCTTCGGCTCGGCGAAGCGCGGCATTGCGGTCGAGTTCCCCGGCGTAACGGGCCAGCGCCTGCTCGACTTCCTTCAGCGCGTTCAGCACGGTGCCGTCGAATTCCGCCAGAGATGCAGCGGCGCCGGCTTCAGCCTGGCGGACTCGCGATCGGGCAACTCCGATGTTGGGAAAGGTCCAGGTGATCAGCGGTCCCATCGAAAAGCTGAAGGATGAGCCCTTGCCGAGGTCGCCGATGCTTTGCGCGCCGAGCGAAGTTGAACCGAGCAGCCGGATTGACGGATAAAGCGCTGCGGTCTCGACACCGATCCGGGCGGTGTCCGCCGCCAGCTTGCGCTCGGCCTGGCGCACGTCGGGCCGCCGCGCGAGCAGCGCCGCACCGTCGCCGACCGGGATCAGTGTTGCAACCGAGGGCGTCGTGAGACAGGCGGCAGCGGCCTGGTCGAGCTCGGCTGGCGGTCGGCCAGTGAGCGTCGCCAGCGCATAAAGCGCGGCGCGGCGCTCCGCCTCGAATGCCGGCACCTGCGCCCGGGCGGTCTCGGCCAGGACCGCCGCCTGGTCGACATCCCGGATGGTCCCGCGGCCGGCATTGAACAGGCGCCGCGTCAGCTCGAGCGTGAGATCCTGCAATCGTGCCGTCTCGCGCGCCACGTTGGCTTGAGCAGCAAAGCCGCAGGCGTCAGCGTACGTGCGTGCGGTCTCGGCCGCCACTGCGACCCGGGACGCGTCAAGGGCGGCAGCGGCCGAAGCCTCGTCGCCGCGCGCAGCCTCGATCGAACGGCTGACCCGGCCGAACAGGTCGACTTCGTAAGACGCGTCGAACCCGAGTGTGAAAAAGTCGATGGTCTGCGCTTCGTCCGCGGGGAATCCTGGCGCATTTCCAACCCGCTGGCGTGTGTAGGAGCCACTGGCCTCGGTGGTTGGCAGAAGCTGGACTCTCGCCTCGGACAGGACCGCGCGTGCGCGCTGCAGATTAGCCGCTGCTACCCTCACGTCGGTGTTGTGAGCCAGCGCCTCGGCGACCAACCGATCCAGCGCGGGGTCGCGAAACAGCCGCCACCACTGACCTTCCGCCGGCGCGCTCGACACCTTCGCGATGCCCGGATCGACGAACGGACCCGTCGCGACGGCAGGCACTCCAGGCGGCCGATAATCCGGTCCGACCGCGCATGCCGATAGCAGGGCTGCCGCGAATGGAGCGAGGCGATTCATTCGGCCGGCTCCGGTTCGGGCGGGGAAACCTTGCGGTGACCGACGCGGTGATATTCACGAGCGACGAAGTCGCCGAGTTTGCGGCAGATCACGTAGAAGGCAGGAGTGAAGAGCAACCCGAAGAAGGTCACTCCAATCATTCCAAAGAACACCGCCACGCCCAGTGCGCGGCGCATCTCGGCCGCGGCGCCGCTGCTGATCACCAGCGGGAGCACGCCGAGGATGAAGGCGATGGACGTCATCAAGATTGGCCGCATGCGTTGATGCGCCGCACGCTCTGCTGCCTCGCGCGGGGTAAGACCCTCTTCCTCACCCTGGCGCGCGAATTCGACGATCAAGATTGCGTTCTTGGCGGCGAGGCCGATCAGCACGACGAAGCCGATCTGTGTCAGGATATTGTTGTCCATCCCCATGAGATTGACGCCGAGGATCGCGGCTAACAGGCACATTGGCACGATCAGGATCACCGCAAGCGGCAGCACCAGGCTCTCGTAGAGCGCCGCCAGCAGCAGGAAGACGAACACCACCGCCAGCCCGAAAGCGATTGCGCCAGTGTTGCCGGCCTGCTTCTGCTCGAAGGCGATCTCGGTCCATTCAAAGCCCATCCCCTTGGGCAGGGTCTGCGCGGCGAGCCGTTCCATCGCGTCCAGCGACTGGCCGGTGGAATAGCCGGGCTTGGTGTCGCCGATCAGCTCGGCGGCAGGATAGAGGTTGTAACGGACCACTCGAAAAGGCCCGGCATCATTCTTGAGCGTCATCAGCGAGCTCATTGGTACCATCGCCCCTGAGGCCGATCGGGTCTTGAGCGACTGCACGTCGCTCGGCTCGTCCCGGTAAGGCGCATCGGCCTGGGCCGTCACCCGGAACGTGCGGCCAAGATAGTTGAAGTCGTTGACATAAGCCGAGCCGAGATAGGCGTTGAGGGTCGAGAAAACGTTCTCCACCGGCACGCCCATTCGTTCGGCTCGTTCACGGTCAATGTCGGCAGTCAGTCTCGGCGTACCGACGCTGAAGGTTGAAAAGGCGCCCGCGACGCTCTCCTGTTGCATCGATCCGCCCATCATCGCACCGGCCGCCTGGGCCAGCGCCGGATAGCCAAGCCCGCCACGATCCTCGACCATCATCTTGAAGCCGCCGGCAGTCCCGATCCCCTGGACCGGCGGCGGGGCAATGACGAGAACGTTGCCATCCTTGATCCCGCCGAGCGCCGGGATAATCTCGTTCTGCACCTCGTTGACATATTTGCGCTCGCCGTGCGGCTTCAGCGCGAAGAAGACGACACCAGAATTGGGAGCAGTGCTGAATGTCGCTCCATCGAGGCCAGCGAACCCGACCGCGGTTTGCAGCGCCGGATTCTTCATGGCGATATCAACCGCCTGCTTGACCACCGCGTCGGTCCGCTGAAGCGAGGCCCCCGGCGGAAGCTGGACGACACCGATCAGGTAGCCCTGGTCCTGGTTGGGAATGAAGCCCGATGGCGTAGCCAGGAAGCGCCACCCCGCTACCGCGATCAGCAGGACGTAGATCACGCCAATGATTGCCAGGGAACGAACGATGCGGGCGGTCACCTGACCATAGCGGGCCGACAATGCCCGTAGGCGGTTATTGAACACCCGTGACTCGCGAGCCACCAGGCCGAGAAGCCCGGGACGCTCTTTCAGCGGTTGCGGAGGCTTCAACACCAGCGATCCGATGGCGGGTGACAGCGTCAACGATACAAAGGCCGAAATCAGTGTCGCCGAGGAAATGGTCAATGCGAACTGCTGGTAGAATGCCCCCGATACGCCGGGAATGAACATCGTCGGCACGAACACCCCGACCAGGACCAGCGCGATCGCGACCAGCGCTCCCGAGACCTCGTTCATCGTTTCGTGCGCGGCTTCCTTGGGGGAGAGGCCGTTCTCCTCCATTAGCCGTTCCATGTTCTCGACCACCACGATCGCGTCGTCGACGACGATGCCGATCGCCAGGACCATCCCAAACAGGGAAAGCGTGTTGAGCGAGTAGCCAAAGGCCGCCATCACCGCCAACGTGCCGATCAGGGAGATCGGAATGGCAATGATCGGGATGACCGATGCGCGCCAGCTTTGCAGGAAAACCAGCACCACAAGCGCAACCAGCAGGATCGCCTCGACCAGCGTCTCCTGAACGGCTTCGATCGATTCCTCGATGTAGGTGGTCGGATTATAGTCGATCGAATAGTGCAGCCCAGGCGGGAAGTCCTTGGCCAGGGTGTCGAGCTCTTTCTTGACCGCATCGGCGGTCGCGAGCGCATTCGACCCGGGCAATTGGAAGATGCCGATGCCCACCGCGGGTTTCTTGCCGAGATATCCGTTGAGGCCATAATCCTGCGCGCCGAGTTCGATCCGCGCGAGGTCACGCAATCGAGTGAGACGGCCTTCATCGTCGCGCTTGACGATGATCTGGCCAAACTCCTCGGGTGACGACAATCGGCCCTTGGCCTGGATACCAAGTTCGAACGACGGATTCGCCTTGTCGTAGGGTGGTTGCCCGACCGCGCCAGCCGCCACCTGAATATTCTGCCCGCGGATCGCGTTGACGACTTCGTCGATCGTCATGTCCCGCGCCGCGGCAAGGCCGGGATCGATCCAGACGCGCATGTTGTAATCACGACCGCCGAACGCTTGAGCCTGGCCGACGCCAGGCAGGCGGGCGATCCGATCGACCACCTGCAGGTTCACGTAATTGCCGATATATTGAAGATCGAGCGAGTTGTCGGGCGAGGTGAAGAAGGCGACGAGCAGGATGTCGGGTGAGCTCTTGTTCACCGTAACACCGATCCGCCTCACTTCTTCCGGAAGCCGCGGTTCGGCCTGGGCAACGCGATTCTGCACCAGCACCTGCGCCTGCTCGACGTCGGTCCCCTGTTTGAAGCTCACCGTGATCTGGGCAAGGCCGTTCCCGGTCGATGAGGATGACATGTAGATCATCCCCTGAACGCCGTTGATTGCTTGCTCGATCGGCGCGGCAACGGTTTCCGCCAGCGTCTCGGCGGTGGCGCCGGGGTAAGTGGCGCTGACGACCACCGTCGGCGGCGCAATGTTCGGATATTGCGCTACCGGCAGCGACGGATAGGAAATCACCCCGACGATCACGATCAGGATCGACAGCACCGCGGCGAATATCGGCCGGTTGATGAAGAAATGGGGAAACTTCACCCCCGGTTATCCCTTTGCCTGTCCCGATGCGGGCTCGACAGGAGCCGCGCTCGGCGGCGGCTGATCCTCCGGCCGCGGCCTGATCACGGTGCGCCTGGGAGTAACCGGCGCTCCGGGCTGGAGGCGGCCGACGCCGTCGATAATCACCAGGTCGGTTGATGCGAGCCCTGCTCGAATGATGCGCAGGCCCTCGACCTTGGCCCCGGTCTCGACGATCCGCGACACGGCCTTGTGGTCGCGGCCGACAACATAGACGAGGCGTCGGGTCTGATCGGTAACGATCGCCTCGTCCGGGACCAGCATCGCCGTGTAGGTTCCCGATCCAAGCAGGCGCGCTCGACCGAACATGCCCGGCGTGAGGAAGCGGGTTGGATTGGCCACAACTGCGCGGGCTCTGATCGTGCCGGAATTGGGATCGATCGCATTATCTAGGAACACCATGCGTCCATGCCAGCGATAGTCCGTCTCGTCGGCTAGCTGGATGTCGACTGGATTGGCGGCGTATCGGGAGGACGTCCGCTCGCCGCGCACGTCCTGGCGGAGATTCTTGAGATAGAAGCTCTCGGCGCCTTCAAATGAGAACCAGATCGGATCGAGCGACACGACTCGCGTCAACACGGTTTCGCCATCGGTGACGAGGTCGCCAAGGCTTACCTTGCGGTCGGAAACCCGGCCGCCGAACGGCGCGCGCACGGTGCTGAAGGACAGGTTGAGCGAAGCGTTGCGAACGGCGGCGCGAGCCGCTGCAAGGTCCGCCGCGGCGGTGCGTTCGGATGCGATATTGGCCTCGAGCTCCTCTTTACTCACTGCCTGCGCGGTGGCCAGCGCCCGGCTGCGCGTCGTCACTTGGCGAGCATTTCGAAGAGTTGCCTCGGCCCGTGCCGCCTGGGCCTCGGCCTGGGCGAGAGCAGCCCGATAGGGTCTTGAGTCAATCGAGAACAGCGGCTGGCCTGCCCTGACATCCTGCCCGTTGCGGAAATGGATGGCGGTAATCACCCCCGTCGCGCGCGGCTTGAGCTCGACGTCCTGGGGCGCCTCGAACCGGCCGGTGTAGTCGTCCCAGTCGGTCACTTGCCGCTGAAGGGGAACCGCAACCGACACTTGCGGAGGCGGCGGCGGAGGCGGCGGCTTCTGGCCGCACGCCGCAAGCAATAGGAAAACCGTAACGTCGAGCCGGAGTTTCACAGGAGTCCCCCTTGCCGCGTAGCTGCAGGCAAAAAGTTACAGTTGCAATTCACGATTGGATCAACGTTGAAAAACGTGGGTTAAACGCTGCCGGCGATGAAAATCGCAACGGGAATTGGATCAACTTCTCTGGTTCATGCGCAAGAATTCGTCACCTTGCGTCTCTGCACGCAAGGTCGCGGCGGTGCCCCGGGAGTTCGCGCATGGTTCGGGACCCGGGCCCGTGGGGGTCACCATTCGAAATCGGCGCAGAGCGCCAGCCTAATCGAGAATTCGAAAATCCCTCGGACGGGTCGAGCTGGCCCGATCGGAGTCGCTGGTTTCGCGATCGGTGAGTGCCGCGTCGCGATAGCGGGTCGCGAGCTCATGGTGCAGTTCGCGTGCCTTGTCGCTCGCTGCACGATCGGCGGCGGCGTCCTCTTCATCCGCCCGACGCTGCAGATAGTCTCTGTGCGATTCCATGAGATGGTCACTACGCTCCAATTGTTGCAGCCACATTGACTGAAGTTAGCTTACGTCAGGCGGCGATCGGGAAGCGGAGAATCCGGTCGGCAAGCGGAACGAGCGCCGAGGCGGAACTCCCAACCTGCTTCACGATCTCGGGGTGGGAGGCATCGAGTCCGCCCGTCAGCGACCCGAAAGCCGGCAGGATGAGCTTGGTCCGCGACGCAACGAAGCAGCGGCGCGATACGTGCCTTCCGCGGACGTTCACTCGATACTTCGGGTGGTAATGACCGGAGATCTCGGGCCGCGAGTCGTTCCGGTTCGCCTCGTGGCGGAGAATGATCCCGGACACGTCCGCTTCCTCCATCAGGACGCCCCCGCAATGGTCGGCGAAGCCCGGGTCGTGGTTGCCGAGGATCCACGTCCATTCGAGCCTGTCGGTCATCTCGCTGAGGAGCGAACGAGCCTGATCCGGCAGTCGCTCGCAGCCGAAACGGTCGTGAAAGCTGTCGCCGAGGCAATAGAGCTTCCGAACGTTCGTTGCCTTCGCGAGTTGAGCAAGCGCAGTAAGGGTCGCCACCGAATCATAGGGCGGCAGGAACTGGCCCAATCGGGCGAACCAGCTAGCCTTTTCGAGATGCAGATCGGCAACCAGCATGGCTTCCTGAGAAGGCCAGTAGAGCGCGCCTTCGGGCGACGCGACAAATGTTTCGCCTGCGAACGAAAAGGGAACCATCGCTCCCGTTTAGACGAGCCGCGTCAGGGCTCAAGAGCCAGGATGTGATCCCTCAGCGCTCGAGCGTCGTGCAGCGCGTTGTGCGGCACCTTGCTGTTCACGGCCGTGCTGAAATTGCTCATCGGGGCGAGCTGGAAGACTAGGTGACGAAGGTCAACCATCTTCCCTTCGCCGGTGACCATCAAGTTGCAGAACTGTGAGATATCCTCGGGCCAGTCCGCATGGATCAATGGATCGGGATCGTGCCGGAGATAAAGTTCCAGCGCGTGGGCCGCGTCGCGCCTGCTCAGCCGCGGGCAGGATAGTTGCTCCGGAACCGCGTCGAGATAGGGGATCACGTGGCGGTCGACCCACTCGACGATCGGCTCGTCGGATTTGAGCGTCAGGTAAAGCTCTTCCCCATCCTCCGGCACCAGCGCAAGACTCAGGAGCGAGCCGCCGAAACCGTTGTATTCCGTGTCGAGGAAATAGCGCACGTCGAGTGCGTACCGCCGCGGCGCGGATTGGCCAATGCTGGACAGTCGCGATTCTTGCGGCAATTCTCCGATCGGAAAATTTTCGGGGGAGAGATTCGATGCGTCTTGTGTTCGCGACGGCCGTTACCGCCTTGTTTGCAACCACTGCAATCCCGGCGAATGCCGAAACGCCGGACCGGGCGCAGCTCGCGGCCTCGGTGAAGGCGAACCACGGCGCCAATCTCAAGCGGCTGCAGGACTGGATCGCGCTTCCGACCATCGCCGCGGAAAAGCGCAACACGCCGAAGGGCGCGGACTACATGCGCCAGCTTCTGCTCGACGCGGGATTCCAGAAGGCGCGGGTGGTCCAGACGGACGGCGTTCCGGGCGTGTTCGCGACGCTCGACGCCGGCGCTCCAACCACGCTCGGAATCTACTTCATGTACGACGTGAAGCAGTACGTCGACGCGGAATGGTCGTCCCCGCCGCTCGAGGGACGCCTGGTCAACCGACCGGAGGGCAAGTCGATCGTTGGGCGCGGCGCGGTCAACCAAAAAGGGCCCGAGGCCGCATTCCTCGCTGCGCTCCATGCGTTCAAGGCCACCGGCCGCAAGCTTCCGGTGAACATCGTGCTGGTCGCCGAGGGCGAAGAGGAGATTGCGTCTCCCCACTTCCGCCAGATCGTCAACGATCCGGAGGCTGCGGCCGCCCTGCGCAACACTGTCGGCGTGATCATCCCGGGCGCTGGGCAGGAGAGCAACGGAGCGACCTCGATCGACCTTGGTGCCAAGGGCGTGATCGAAGTGCAGCTCATTTCGAGCGGTGAAAATTGGGGGCGCGGGCCGGCGAAAGACATCCACTCGAGCCTCAAGGCCAATGTCGACAGCCCGGCGTGGCGGCTCGTGAAGGCTCTCGATACCCTCGTGTCCGAGGACGGCCAGACACCCGCGATCGACGGCTGGTTCGACAATGTGAAGCCGCTGACCGCGCGCCAGAAGGAGCTGATCGCGGAAGGGGTCAAGAACTCCAACGAAGCCGACATCATGAAGCAGCTTGGCATCAAGCATTGGTACAAGGACGAGGATTACCTGACCGCCTCGTACCGGTTGGCGTCGCAGCCGACCGTGAACATCGAAGGCTTGGTCAGCGGCTACACGGGCCCCGGCGGCAAGACCGTCCTGCCCGGACGAGCGGAGGCCAAGATGGACTTCCGCCTGGTTCCCGACATGACTCGCGAAGAAGCCGAGACGAAGCTGAAAGCGCATCTCGCAAAGCGCGGCTTCGGCGACATCGTCGTCAACGTCAGCGGCGGCTACAGCCCGACCGAGACAGACGAGAACAGCCTGCTCGTGAAGTCGCAGATCGCCTTATTGAAGAAGGCTGGAGTCGACTATGCGCTCAACCCGCGCCTCGCGGGGTCCTGGCCGGGCGTGACCTTTACCGGCGCTCCACTCAAGCTGCCGGCAGTCGGCTTCGGTCTCGGCACCGGCGGCGGAGCTCACGCGCCGGACGAATGGTACCTGATCGACAGCGTCAATCCCAAGGTCGCCGGTCTCGATGAATCGGCGATGTTCTACGTCGATTATCTGTACGAGCTTGCGGCGATGGCGAAGAGTAGCCGCTAGTTCGGCTGGACGCCGCAAGTGTCGGTCGACCGCGGCCGACCCTTGCGGCAGCGCTCGGCCATCGCACGCGCCTGCTTCCCGCGCTCCTCGTCCTGCTTGCGAAGCTCGCGGCCTCGCTTCTCGTCGGCTTCCGACTGGCTTGTCGTCGCCGCATCCACTCCTGCTGAGGTGATCTTAACCGGAAGGGTGACGACGTCGACGGCGGTCTTTGCGACGGTTCCAACGACGCAGCCGGACAGGAGCGGAAGCGCAAGCAACACAGCGACATACTTCATCGGCACAGCTTGGCAGGCTCAACCCTGACGGGCAATGAACGCCCGTCTCAAAGACGCATCGCTTCGTCGGCCAAGGCCTCGGCTTCGATAAGCAGGCTTGCGTCGGCATCAGCCCCGGGCGGCAGGGACTCGCGGCCGACGATGACCATCAGCGGCACCGCCATCGGCGTGATCCGGTCGGTCTCGACGTGCAGCATCGTGGACGAAGCCCGGTCAACGAGCCTGACGAGGCGTCCAAGCTCCGTCATCCGCGCCCGGGCATCGTCCCAGGCGGCCCGAAGGAGAAGATGGCCTGGCTCGTACCTACGGAGGACGTCGTAGATAAGGTCGGTCGAGAAGCTGACCTGCCGCCCGGACTTCTTCTTGCCTGGATGCTGGCGCTCGACGAGGCCGCCAATCACCGCGACTTCGCGGAACGCCGTTTTCAGGAGCAACGACTGTTCGACCCAGTCGACGAACTCCTGTTCGAGGATGTCAGCCGAGAAAAGGGCTTTCGGATCGGTGATCGGCTGCAGCCCATAGCAAGCGAGCGCATAGTCGTTGGCGACGAACCCGAGCGGCTTCAAGCCAGCATTTTCCATCCGCCGGGTGATCAGCATTCCGAGCGATTGGTGGGCGTTCCAGCCTTCGAAGCTGTAAGCGACCATGTAATGCAGCTTTTCGTGCTCGAAGGTCTCGACGAGAAGCTGCTGCGGCTCGGGGATGACCGATCGCCGATCCTGAACCTCAAGCCATTCGCGGACGTCGTCGGGGAATCGATGCCAGTCGTTGCGGTCGGCGAGCATTTGACGGACTCGGTTGGCGAGGTGCGTCGACATCGACATTCGCTGCCCGCCGTAAGTCACGATGCGCGCCGACTTGGAAGAGGCGTGGACGATGATGTCCGTGTCCTTGAACTGCTCGACCTCGAGGCCCAGGCCGGCGAAGAAGAAATGGTCACCGGGCGCGAGCGTCGAGGCGAAGCCTTCCTCGACCGTTCCGAGCCTTCGGCCATTGCGGAAACGGACGGTGAGCAGGGGTTGCTCGACGATGACGCCGGCGTTGAGCCGGTGCTGGGCGGCGATCTGGGGGCGAGTGATTCGCCAGCGGCCCTCGCCTTCCGAAACGAGACGGCGGAAGCGGTCGTACGCTTTCAGAGCGTAGCCGCCGGTGGCGATGAAGTTCAGGACTTCGGTGAAAGTCTCGTCCTTCAGGCCCGCATAGGGTGCCGCGGACCGGATTTCGGCGAGTAGCTCCCGTTCCTCGAACGGCGCCGCGCAGGCGACGCCGAGGATGTGCTGTGCGAGGACGTCGAGTGTTCCGGGCCGGAAATTCTCCGGGTCGAGCTCGCCGTCTTCGATCGCGTCGAGCGCGGCTCGAGCTTCGAGATACTCGAAGCGGTTGCCGGGGACGACCTCGCCCTCGCTGGGCTCGTCGAGGCGATGATTGGCACGGCCGATGCGCTGGAGAAGGCGCGATGACCCTTTCGGCGCACCCATCTGGACGACGAGGTCGACGTCGCCCCAGTCGATGCCGAGATCGAGGCTTGCGGTCGCGACCAGTCCGCGCAACTTACCCGCCGCCATTGCCGCTTCGACCTTGCGGCGAGCTTCCGGCGCAAGGCTGCCGTGATGGATCCCGATCGGCAGTCCATTGTCGTTCACCGACCAGAGGTCCTGGAAGATCAGCTCGGCCAGACCGCGCGTGTTGCAGAAGACGAGCGTGGTCTTGTGGTGCTCGATCAAGTCCATGATCTCGCGGACCGCGTGGCGGCCGGAATGCCCGCCCCACGGGATCTTGTTCTCGGGGATCAGGATCGAGAGGTGGGGGTCGGCGCCGGGATCGCCGGCGACCACCTCGACCGCATCGATGTCGGCGTCCGGCGCGAGCCAACTTCGATAGGCGTCCGGGTCGCTGATGGTCGCCGAAAGCCCCACTCGCCGAAGGCCCGGAGAGAGTGTCTGAAGTCGCGCCAGCGACAATGAAAGAAGATCGCCGCGCTTGTCCTTGGCGAAGCCGTGAAGCTCGTCGACGACGATGGTCTTCAGGTTCTCGAAGAGCGTGAAGCTGTCGGGATAGCTCAGAAGCAGGCTCAGCGATTCGGGAGTAGTCAGCAGAATCTGTGGCGGCCGCACGCGCTGCCGCGCCTTGCGATCGGATGGCGTGTCGCCGGTTCGGGTCTCGACCCGGATCGGAAGCCCCATCTCCTCGATCGGGCCGAGCAGGTTGCGCTGGACGTCGACCGCGAGCGCCTTGAGCGGCGAAATGTAGAGCGTGTGGAGCCCGTCGGTCGGCCTTTCGACCAGCTCCGAAATGCTCGGCAGGAACCCGGCGAGAGTCTTGCCTGAACCGGTCGCGGCCACCAGCAGTGCGCTCTTTCCCGCGCGCGCAAGCCGAAGCATGTCCATCTGGTGCCGTCGCGGCTCCCATCCGCGCGCGGCAAACCAGTTCCGGATGACGAGTGGGAGATCCGGTTCCTTGCTCAGCGGTCGTCAGTCCCCTCGCGGCGCATCCGCTCTTCCTCGGCATATTCGCGTTCGGTCGCCCGCTCGGTGACGCTCATCGGCGGCTCACCTTTGCTGCGGCGAGATCGTACTACCAGCCAGATCAGGATCACCAACAGGATGATCGGGCCGACGATTTCCATCAGTCCAAGCAGCGTTTCGTCCATCTAGCTTCCTCCGCAGCTCAGGGAACTCTCCCGTGTTTCGACCTATATAGCTCGCAATGGCACGCCTCGGTTCCTGGATAGAGCCATTTCCGGAAGGCATTTATGTGCGCCCCGCGGACGCGTGGATCGATCCCTCGCGGCCGAAGGAGCGCGCGTTCGTGACTCACGGGCATTCGGATCATGCGCGCGGCGGCCACGGGGCGGTCTGGGCGACTTCGGAGACGCTGGCGATCATGGCCACGCGCTACGGCGAGCAGAACGGCAATCCGGTTGCCTACGGCGAGAGTTTCCGGGTCGGCGAGGTCGACGTCCGCTTCGTTCCGGCCGGCCACGTGCTGGGTTCGGCACAAATCGTGCTCGAGCATGCGGGTGAGCGAATCGTCGTTTCGGGCGACTACAAGCGCCGCGAGGATCCAACCTGCGCGCCGTTCGAGCCGGTGCCGTGCGATATCTTCATCACCGAGGCGACCTTCGGCCTGCCGGTGTTCCGCCATCCCGATACCGGCAGTGAGATCGACCGGCTGCTGCATCGACTGCACTCCGATCCGTCGCGGTCGGTACTGGTCGGCGCCTATGCGCTCGGCAAGGCGCAGCGGGTGATCACCGAGCTTCGCCGCCGCGGGCACGAGCAGCCGATTTACTATCACGGTGCGCTCGAACGCCTTTGCAATCTCTACGAGGAGCTCGGAGTTCCGCTCGGCGAGATTCGTCACGCGGCGGGCGCGAAGAAAGAGGAGATGGCGGGGCACATCGTCATCGCTCCGCCGTCCGCGCTCAATGACCGCTGGTCGCGGCGCCTCCCGGACCCGGTGACCGCAATGGCCTCGGGCTGGATGCGAATCCGGCAGCGGGCGCGGCAGTCCAACATCGAGTTGCCCCTGGTGATCTCGGATCACGCCGACTGGGACGAGCTCACATGCACGATCCGCGAGCTCCAGCCCCGCGAGGTCTGGATCACGCACGGGCGCGAGGAAGCGCTCAAGCACTGGTGCATGATCCACCAGGTCAAGGCGCGGGAGCTCAACCTCGTCGGCTACGAGGACGAGGACGAGTAGCTAGGCCGCCGGCCGCCGAAGCGAACGTACGCGCGCCGGAGCTTCGTCGTTCCCGAGGTTCGAATGGCCAGGGAGCGGCTCATGCATCTGCATCAGAGAGTTCATCAGAGCGTCGTCGTCGCTGGAGCAGATTCCGAGCACCAGCGCCTCGTCGCAATCCTCGGCGGCGACGTAAGCGTGGCCCATCTTGGAATCGATGTAGATCGCTTCACCGGCCTTGAGCGTCACCGGATCGTAGAACTGGGTGTGAACGACGATCGTCCCTTCGAGGACGTGGATGTATTCCTCGCCGGAATGGGACACCAGGTCACCGAACTCGCTTAGCGATTTCGCCCGGATCCGAGTGAGAATCGGGATCATGCGCTTCGAACGAAGCTCGGTGCACAAATAATAATAGTCGTAGTTCGGAGTTGTGACTCGAATTGCATCCTCGAGCTTGCCGATGCTCCGGCGGGCAGTAACCGCTTCGGCCGGTTCGGTCTCCGCGAACAGCTCAGAGATCGGGATCTGCAGTTTCTGACTGAGCTGGGCGAGCTTGTCGTAGGTCAGCGTCAATCGGTCGTTCTCGACCTTCGACAGCGTCGAGACCGGAATCCCGCTACGCTCGCTCATTTCGCGCAGCGTCCAATTCCTGTGACTTCTCAATTCCTTGAGAATGCGGCCGAGGGTTGGGCGATCGCTCAACGCAGCCACTCCCGTAATGAGTTTGACATTTTTCCAATCAGGCTCATTATGACCTCATCCGACACATGTTGGCATGATAAGGCGATTCCGCTCGAATGAGCAAATCGTCGAATAGGGGAGAAAAACATGCGTAAAGCGGCTGCATTCTTTGCGGCGATTCTAGGGGCTGCGGTCCTGTCTGGAGCTTATGCCCAGACCGTTCAACCGACGCTTGTCCCGAAGCCTCAGGCTGTCAATGCGCCGCAGATCCCGGTGCCGCCGGCGACTCCCGCCGAAGGCGCTCAGCCCCTGACGGCCGACAACCTCAACGCATGGCTCGACGGCTACATGCCGATCTCCATCGGCAAGAATAACATCCCGGGCGCGGTCGTGGTTGTCGTCAAGGACGGCCAGATCCTGACCAGCCGCGGCTATGGCTTCGCCGACGTCGAGAAGCGCAAGAAGGTTGATCCGCATACGACACTCTTCCGTCCCGGCTCGATCTCCAAGCTGTTCACCTGGACCGCCGTCATGCAGCAGGTCCAGGCCGGCAAGCTCAACCTCGACGAGGACGTCAATAAATACCTCGACTTCAAGATCCCGCCCCGCGACGGCAAGCCGATCACCCTTCGCAACATCATGACCCACACGTCGGGTCTCGAAGAGCAGGTGATGGACCTGATCGCGGTCGATCAGAAGAAGTACGTTCCCTACGACCAGATCCTGAAGCGCTGGGTTCCCAAGCGGGTCTATGATCCGGGCTCGACGCCGGCCTATTCGAACTGGGCGACTGCTCTAGCGGGTTACATCGTCAGCCGAGTCTCGGGCGAGCCGTTCGATCAGTACATCCAGAACCATGTCTTCGCACCGGCGGGAATGAAGCTGGCCACGTTCCAGCAGCCGCTCCCTGCCAACCTAAAGCCGTACATGGCGGAGGGCTATCGGCCGGGCAGCGACAAGCCGTACGGCTACGAATATGTAGGCGTTTCGCCGGCGGGCAGCCTCGCGGCGAGCGGCGACGACATGGGCCGCTTCATGATCGCCCATCTCGCGAACCCGAGCCCGCTGCTCGATCCGCAGACCAAGGCCCTGATGCACACGACTGCGAACGACCCGATTCCGGGTCTGCAGAAGATGTCGCTCGGCTTCTACCAGTCGAACGTCAACGGGCACCGCGTCGACTCGCATGGCGGCGACACCGTTGCCTTCCACAGCGACTTGCATTTGTTCCTGAACGACGGCGTCGGAATTTTCGTGTCGTTCAACAGCCCCGGCACCGCGGGCGCTGCCCATGCCCTCCGCAACGCGCTGCTCGAGGAGTTCGCCGACCGCTACTTCCCCGGCCCTGCCGATACGCGGAAGCTCGATGCGAAGACCGCCAAGGCAAATGCCGAGAAACTGGCCGGAACATGGTCGAACTCGCGCCGGTCCTTCTCCAGCTTCATCAGCATCACCGACCTGGTCGGCCAGACCAAGGTCGGCGTTGACAAGGACGGCAATCCGCTCATCGCCGATGGCCTCGCCGCCGGACTGAACGGACAGCCCCGCAAGTGGGTCGCGGTCGGCCCGATGCTGTGGCGCGACGCGAACAGCCACGAAATGCTTGGCGCCAAGGTCGTCGACGGACAGGCCGTGCGGTGGAGCCTCGGTAGCGTTGCCCCGATTATCGTCTGGGACCGCACGCCCTGGTACCTGAACTCTGCCTGGTTGCTGCCGCTGACATATCTCAGCCTTGGAGTGCTCTTCCTGACCATGGTCTTCTGGCCGGTCAGGGCGCTCGTCCGCCGCCGTTACGCGACGACGATCGGCCTCGAAGGACGTGAGCTGCAGGCCTACCGGGCAAGCCGAATCGCAGCGACTGCAATCTTCCTGACGCTCGTCGGGTGGATCGTCGCGATCTCGATGATGTTCAGCGATTTGAACCTGCTGAGCGGGAGCTTCCTCCCGGTCGTCCTGACGCTGCAGGTGATCACTTTCTTTGCCTTCATCGGCGGGCTTGCCGCGACAGCCTGGTACGCGCTGACGGTGTGGCGCCGAAAGGGTGGCTGGAAAGCCACTTGGAAAGCCAAGCTCTGGAGCCTGCTGCTGGTGATCTCGGCGGCGACGATCCTGTGGATCGGCCTTGCCTATCACCTCATCGGGTTCGCGACGGACTATTGATGAGCAAGACGCTTGAGTACCGGGTCGAGACCCATCGTCTTGCCGCTCCGTTCCGGATCTCCGGCTATGTGTTCGAGGCGTCCGATGTGGTCGTCGTCGAACTCATCGACGGAGATCGCCGGGGCCGCGGCGAGGCCGGCGGGGTCTATTATCTGGGTGACGAGGCTCCGCAGATCGTGGAGGCGCTCGAAAAGAACCGCGCCGCAATCGAAGCGTGCGGGAGCCGGGAGGAAGTACGGCAGATTCTTCCTCCCGGCGGAGCCCGCAACGCGGTCGACTGTGCGCTGTGGGAGCTGGAGGCGCTCCGTTCGGGCGTCCCGGCGCACCGGCTGGCGGGAATCGACGCGCCCCGTCCGCTGGTAACGACCTTCACATTGGGCGCGGATGAGCCCTCGAAGATGGCGGAGGGCGCCCGCAAATATTCCGGCGCCAAGGCGATCAAGATCAAGCTGACGGGAAGCTTCGAGCTCGACATCGAGCGCGTCCGGGCGATCCGCGAAGCGCGGCCGGACGTGTGGCTCGGCGTCGACGCCAATCAGGGCTTCGACCGGTCGGTCCTGCCTGCGCTCGTTCAGGCGATGGCCCGGCAGAATGTCTCGCTCATCGAGCAGCCGCTGCCGCGCGGGCGCGAAGCCGACCTGGAAGGCTTCGAAAGCCCGATACCGATCGCTGCCGATGAAAGCGTTCTCGGTCTCGCTGACGTGCCCGGCCTCGTTGGCCGATTCCAGGTCGTGAACATCAAGCTCGACAAGTGCGGCGGCCTTACGGAAGCGCTACTAATGGCCAAGGAGGCCCGCCGGCTCAATCTCGGCGTGATGGTCGGCAACATGGTCGGCACCAGCCTCGCCATGGCCCCGGCCTTCATCCTCGGGCAGTTTTGCGATTACGTCGATCTCGACGGACCGACCTTCCTCAAGGAGGATCGGGTTCCCGGCGTCCAGTACAGGGACGGCGAGATCTGGTGTCCCGACGAGGTGTGGGGCTCGCAGGCGGCGGTGCTCGCGGCGTGAATCGGCAGTCGAACTGGTTCGGTCAGCCTCGCGGACTGACAGTCCTGTTCCTCACGAACATGTGGGAGCAATTCTCCTATTTCGGAATGCGGGCGCTGCTCGTCTACTACATGACGACGACGCTGGTGTTCGGCCAGGAGAAGGCCTCCAGCATCTATGGCCTCTACACGGCATTCGCTTACTTCACTCCGATCATCGGCGGGACCATCGCGGACCGCTGGCTGGGCAAGCGCCGAGCGGTAATCATCGGCGCTGCGATCATGGCCGCAGGCCACTTCATGATGGCCTTCCAGCCGGCCTTCTACTTCGCGCTGGCGACGATCGCGCTCGGCAACGGGCTGTTCCTTCCGACCCTGCCAAGCCAGATCAACGACCTCTACCAGGCCGACGATCCGCGACGGCCGTGGGCGTATAACGTGTATTATGTCGGAGTGAACGTCGGCGCGTTTCTTGCGCCTCTGATCTGCGGATTTCTCGGCGAGACCTATGGATGGCACTGGGGCTTCGGGGCCGCGGGCGTCGGAATGCTTGCCGGCCTTGTGATTTACCTCTGGGGCCAGCCCTACTTGCCCGTGGAGCGCGCGCAGGCCGAACCGGTGCTTCCGGCTGGAGCCCAATCGCATCGCGGGAGGGACACGGTCTTTCTGCTGCTCGGAATCGGCCTTGCCGTGACGATCTTCCGCGGCGCCTACGAGCAGATCGGCAATACGTTTGCACTGTGGATGCGCGACGACGTCGATCGGGTGATCGGCGGCTTCGAAGTTGGCGCGGCCATGTTCTTCTCGCTCAACCCCCTGCTGGTCATGATAATGACGCCGCTCCTGCTCGCACGCTGGAAGAAGCAGGCCGAGCGTGGGCGCGAGCTTTCGCCGACGCAGAAGATGGGCGTCGGCGCCCTGATTGTCGCGTCCTCCTATCTGCTGGTCGCCGGAGCCGAAGCGTTCAACGGCGACGGCCGCGCGCACTGGGTTTGGCTGCTCACCTATTTCGTGATCTTCACGCTCGGCGAGCTCTACATCCTTCCTAACGGGCTCGGCGTTTTCGCGAGGCTCGCGCCGCAGAAGCTCGGCGCGACGACGGTTGCGTCGTGGTACCTCGCCACCTTCACCGGAAGCCTCGTGGCCGGCCAGGTCGGACGCCTGTGGAGCCACCTCGGGCACATCCAGTTCTTCGTGATGCTCGCGGCAATCGCGTCCGCTGCGGCGGTCATATTGTTCCTCCTCGATCGCCCGACCAAGCGGATCCTCGCCGAGGCGCAGCGACCGTCGGAAGCCGACCTAATCGATGTCCCGGAAGGAATTGCGAGGCCGCAGAATGCTTGAGGCTCGAGTGAACAGGCGCGGCGTATTGCTCGGCGGACTGGCGGCGGGAGCAGCGACCTTCCCGATGATCAACCGGGGCAGCTTCGCCTTCGCGGCTGCGCCCGGACGGACCTATTCTGCAAGAGCGATCAAGCTGGTGCGGGAATCCCTCGTCATCGACATGCTCGCGCCGCTGAAACTCGACTTCGATCCGAAGTTCTTCGATCAGCCGTTCGGGGCGAAGGATCTCGAGGACTATCGAGCTTCGGGAATCACCGGCTTCCATCACAGCGTCGGCCTCGGCGGACCGGGTTCGAAGGCACAGGCCCTCGAATTCCTCGCTGCCTATCAAGGCTGGGTCGGGCGTCAGGCCGACTCCTTCACGCTCGTCGGGACGATCGCGGACCTCGATCATGCCAAGGCCGCGGGCAAATACGCGATCATCATGGGCATCCAGAATGCCGAGCAGTTCGAAAAGCCCGAGGACGTTCAGAACTTTTACCGGCTCGGGCTGCGCTGCTCGCAGCTGACCTACAACAGCCAGAACCTCATCGGATCTGGTTCGACCGATCGCATCGACGGCGGAATCAGCGACTTCGGCGAAGCGATCATCAAGGAAATGAACAAGGTCGGGATGCTGATCGACACGTCGCATTGCGGCGAGAAGACCACGCT
>JBKPKZ010000144.1:0-5165 GCA_046731355.1 Pseudomonadota bacterium
GGCTCGAGGTCGAAAGCGTCGAAAATCCGGCAGAAGCCCTTGCGCCGTTCCGGATAGCCAAGGTGCTGACGGCGGAAAAGCATCCCCAGGCAGACAAATTGCAGGTGCTGACCGTGGATGCGGGCGAAGGCGCGGTGCAAGTTGTGTGTGGTGCGCCCAATGCGCGGGCAGGAATGCTCGGCGTGTTCGGACCTCCGGGCGCTTACGTTCCAGGCTCCGATTTGACGCTGAAGGTCGCGGCCATCCGCGGAGTCGAGAGCCGGGGCATGATGTGCTCGGTGCGCGAGCTTCAGATTGGCGAGGAGCATGACGGCATCATCGAGCTTCCCGCCGATGCTCCGGTCGGGACCCCGTTCGCAGACTATGCCGAACTCAACGATCCCGTGTTCGACGTGAACGTGACGCCCAACCGGCAGGACTGCATGGGCGTTCGCGGCATTGCTCGCGACCTCGCCGCGGCCGGTGTCGGCACGCTGAAACCGCTCGCTGTTCCGCAAGTCGAGGGCAGCTTCAAGTCGCCGATCGACATCCGGATCGAGGACCAGGATGGCTGCCCGGCCTTCTTCGGACGGGCCGTGCGCGGTGTCCGCAACGGCCCTTCACCCGACTGGATGCAGCGCCGCCTCAAGAGCGCTGGCCAGCGGCCGATCTCGGCGCTCGTGGACATCACCAATTACGTGATGCTCGACGTCGGGCGTCCCGCGCACGTCTACGACATTGCCAAGCTCGATCGAGCGTTGGTCGCCCGGCCCGCGAATGCTGGCGAGAAGGTGCTCGCGCTCAACGAGAAGGAATATACGCTCGACCCGTCGATGACGGTGATCGCCGATGAAAAGCAGGTGCACGACATCGGCGGGATCATGGGCGGCGAGGATTCGGGCGTTACCGAGGACACGACCGACGTGATGCTGGAGATCGCCTATTTCAGCCCGGATCGGATTGCGCAGACCGGCCAGAAGCTCGGCATCAGCAGCGATGCCCGCACCCGGTTTGAGCGCGGCGTCGATCCGGCCTTCCTCGGCGACGGCCTCGACATCCTCACCGGCTTGATCCTCGACATCTGCGGCGGAGAGGCCTCGGAGGCCCTTCACGTCGGCACCCCACCGGTGGAGGAGCGCATCGTGCGCTTCGACGCGGAGCGCGCCTTCGCCCTCGGCGGCGTCGAGGTTCCGGAAGACCGTCAGCGCAAGATCCTTGACTCGCTCGGCTTCGAGTTCGTCGGAGGCACTGATGTGCGCGTTCCGACCTGGCGTCGTGACGTCATAGGAACTGCCGACCTGGTCGAGGAGATCGCTCGGATCACCGGCTACGACAAGGTCATTGCCGCCCCTCTACCTCGAAAGGCCGGGGTCGCGAGACCGACGGTGACCCCGTCGCAGATGATGGAGCGCAAGGTGCGACGCGCCGCCGCTGCTCGGGGGCTGGATGAGACCGTCACCTGGAGCTTCATTTCCGAGGCCGAGGCCGAGGCCTTCGGCCCGACCGCGTGGCTAATCGCCAATCCGATGAGCGAAGAGATGAAGGTCATGCGGCCGTCGCTGCTTCCAGGCCTCATCTCGTCCGCGCGTCGCAATCTCGATCGCGGCGCGACATCGGCACGTCTGTTCGAAATCGGTCGTCGCTATCTCGCCGACGCCGAGCGGCCGACGGTGACCATGCTGCTGGCCGGCGATAAGGAATCGCGTAGTTGGCAAGGCGGGAAAGCTCAGCGCTTCGACGCCTTCGATGCGAAATCGGAAGTCATCGCCTTGCTGGAAGCGGCTGGAGCGCCCGTTGCCAACCTGCAAGTCTTCCCCGACGCCGGTCCGACCTGGCACCCGGGACGCTCGGCGACCCTTCGGCTCGGCCCGAAGACGATCATTGCTGCCTTCGGCGAGCTTCACCCGCGACTTGAGAAATTGGTCGATGCTCCCGAACGCGCCGTCGCGGCCGAAATCTATCTCGATGCCATTCCGAAGGCCCGTGCGAACGGCCACGCGCGTGCGCATTACACGCCCCCCGCCCTTCAGCCCGTCACTCGCGACTTCGCTTTCCTCGTTCCAGCGGGCATCCAGGCCGACAATCTGGTCCGCGCGGTCCGCGGCGCCGACAAGCAGGCGATCATCGGGGCGCGCCTTTTCGACCGGTTTGAATCGGCCGACGGCCTCAGTCTTGCCGTCGAAGTTACGCTGCAACCGGGCGAGAAGAGCTTCACCGAGGCCGAGCTCGCCGAAATCTCGACGAGGATCGTGGCCGCTGCGGAGAAGCTAGGCGCTCGCCTGAGGACCTAGCTCGAGGGCGTTGATCGCGCTGTGAACGCGCGCCTCGATCTCGTCGCGGTTCAATCCGGCCGGGATCGGTTCGCCTACAACGACGTGAACGGTCCCGGATTCTCGAGGCAGGTTGCGACCCCAAAGTCGCCCGCTGTCGACGGCGACCGGGACCACCGAAAGGCCCAGCGCCTTGTAAAGCCCGGCAAATCCCGCCTGGAGCGCAGGCGTCTGGCCGACCCTCACGCGGGTGCCCTCGGGATAGATTATGACAGGCCGACCGGATGCGATTGCCTCTTTCCCCATCGCGAGCATCTCGCGAAGCGCCTTGGCGCCCGCACTGCGATCAACGGGAATGATTCCATACCGCCGAGTGGCCCAGCCGAAGCCGGGAAGTTCGCTCAATTCGCGCTTGAGAACGATCACTGGAAACTTCGCTAGACGAACGATCTCGAGCGTTTCGAGCATCGACTGGTGCTTTACGGCGATGAGATAGGCGCCGGGCGGGATCGCACCCTTGACCTCGATCCGCGTTCCAAGCAGCCGAACAAGCCGATGATGGAATTTGGTCCAGGCGTGAACGACCGACCGCATCGGCTTCGATCCGAAGAGGCTCGCGATGAAGCAGCCAATCACGAACAGGGCCGTCGCCGGATAGAAGACGAGCGCATATATCGACTGACGCAACAGCCGCATCAGACGTCCAGCCAGACCGCCGCGCGCCGAAGAATATATTTGTTGTACTCTGCGAAGAGCGTCCCGAACGCCGGCTCGGTGCGAACCGCGTCCGGCACGATCGTGTACTTGTCGTCGAGGCTGCGCCTGAACTCGTAGGAGGCACGGCGCATGTGCCAGTCGTTGGTGATCAGCCGTACCGACCTGTAATTATGCTTGGCCAGCCAGCGCTGGGCTTCTTCGGCGTTCGACCGCGTGTCGACGGATTCACTGCCAAGGTCGACACAGCACCGAACGAGGCGCCGCTCGGCGTCGAAACGGTCGATGAGATCCTTCTTGGTCACCAGCGGGTCCGCCCCGGCAATGAGAACGCGCTTGGCCTTCCCGTACTCGAGCACCTTCATCGCGTGCTCGATCCGGCCGCTTCCGCCGGTAATCACAACCGCGGCATCGGTGACCAGTTCGGCATTAGCCGGGCGACCCAGGGTAACCCCGAAGAGGATGAAGCCGAGGGCATAGAGAAGGATGAGCAGGGAAAAGAAGCGGGCGATCATACGACCTTGTGCAATGCACTGAGGACCGCGAACCTCGCAACAAGCGTTGCAAGGACGACCGCCGCAACGGGAAGCAGAGCGAGAACCACGACGTCGCTTCCGCCAAGTGGCGGCCCGCCGGCCAGCTCCCGCGCCATGGCCATTCCGCCGCCACCGATCAGCAACAGCGCGATTGCAGCAATCGTTCCGCCGAACAGGGCACCGACCATCGCATCGAGGGCGATCTTGCGCTGGAAGAGTAGGGCTATTTGGTCATCGGTCGCGCCGATGCCGTGCATGATCTCGATCGTCGATCGATGGGTGTCGAGCGCGCCCCTTGCGGCGAGCACGACCGCGGCGGACGTCGCTGCGGCCATCAGCAGCACGAGCGTGACTGCGAGCCAGCGCAAGGCCCTGAGCGAACCCAGGAGCGGCGCCACGGTCGCTTCCTCGGCGATGAACCGCGAACCAGGAATCGCTTGGCCAAGCGACGCGCCTACCTGTCTGCTGTCCACAGTCGACGCGAGTTCCAGGTGGACGATTGCGGGCACGGGAAGATCCTGGCCCAATCCGCCGGGTCCGACCCACTTCTCGAGCGTCTTCCGCATCTCGGCCTCCGGAACTGATTCGGCGTCCATTACGCCGCGTACGGAGCGCGCCGCTTTCACCGCGGCGTCGAGCTTTCCCCCACTTCCGTCCGGAAGTTGCAGCACGTAGCGGTGCTCCACTGCGCCGGCGACGATCCCAGCGGCATTGGCGAGCGCAAGGCCCGCCGCCGAAACGATCATCATCGCGAATGTCATGATCGCGATTACGTAGGGCGTCGGCCCGCGATGCGTTCCGCCGGGAAGCAATCGGCGTTCGGCCTCCGTCCCTGCCATCAGCGACATTCTCATGGCGACTGCGCCGCTCCGACCGGCGGATTTTTCAGGCTGCCCGTCGGATCGCTCATCGAGCCCTTCTCGATACGGATCAGTTGGGCGCCGGGAGTCCGGGCAATGAGGCTGATGTCGTGGGTGGCGACGACGATGGTGGTGCCGAGGCGATTGAGCGCAGTGAAGAGGTGCAGAAGCCTGATCGCCATGTCTGCATCGACGTTCCCCGTCGGCTCGTCCGCGACCAGCAGCTCCGGCTGGCTGATGACCGCACGAGCAATGGCAACCCGCTGCTGCTCGCCTCCCGATAGTGTCGGCGGCCTCGCGCTCGCGCGATCGGCAAGGCCGACCCACGCCAGCATTTCGCGCACCGGGCCTTCGAGCTCGGCGTCACTTCGTCCAGCGATCCTTAGTGGAAGCGCGACATTGTCGAACGCCGACAAGTGCCGGATCAGGCGGAAGTCCTGGAAAACGACCCCGATGCGCCGGCGATAGTCGGGAAGCACATTCCGCGGAGCGTCGGTAAGGTCCTGCCCGAACAGCTGGATCCGGCCGCGCGTCGGACGCCGGGCCAGGTACAAGAGTTGCAGCAGGGAAGTCTTCCCCGCACCCGAGGGTCCGGTGAGGAAATAGAAACCGCCTTTTGCGAGACGGAAATCGAGGTCGCGCAAGACCTCGGCACCCGTACCGTAACGCAAACCGACGCTATCGAATTCGACGATTGCCGACAGAGGCCCGCCCCTCCTTGTCGAACGGCTTTTTGCATGCGTCCGCCGCCTTGCCAATGGGCGCGCATTCCTGTTTACCCTTTGAAAACGACGGAAGAGTGTTTC
>JBKPKZ010000145.1:0-7113 GCA_046731355.1 Pseudomonadota bacterium
TGAAGGTTCAGCAGCGCGATGCCGGCGTTCGTCATGACCTGATCGACGCCATATTCGCGCTAGGCGACGAGGACGACATGGTTCGCTTGCTGGCCCGGGTGAAGGCGCTCCAGGCATTTGTCGGAACGAACGACGGTGCCGACCTCCTCACCGGCTATAAGCGCGCCGCGAATATTCTACGGAAGGAAAAATGGGAGGAGAGGCGCGAACCTCGCTCGCAATCTTACAATCCACTTCTCGAAGAAGCCGAACTGGACGAGGCGCTGGACGTCGCTGAACCTCGCGCCAAGCAGGCCGTCGAAGAGGAGGATTTCGAGCGCGCCATGAAGGTGCTTGCATCGCTCCGGAAGCCGGTGGACGCCTTTTTCGACAAGGTGACGGTCAACGATCCGGATCCCGCCAAGCGCGAACGGCGGCTCAACCTCCTCGCCCGGCTGCGGGATGCGGTGAACCGCGTTGCCGATTTCTCGAAGATCGAGGGCTAGGCCTATAACGGCCGTTCGTCCGAGGGGTCGCCGCGGTCCTTGACGGCGGCCGCGCGAAGGCTGTCGCGTTCGCGCCACTCCTTTTCCTGGCCCGACCAGTGCTTCTCACGATCCTCGAGCCGCTTGCGCTCGTCGTAGTAGCGCGTCTTCCACTTCTTCCGGCCACCGGACGTCAGGAAGAGGCCGACCAGCATTCCAAGGACGAACACCAGCGCAACAATAATCCACTGCTCGTGGGTGAAAATCGACATTGCGCGATCCTTCGATTGTTCCGTGCGGGTAACAAAGGCGGGAACGGCCAATGGTTCCAATCGGGAAAAACGGAAACCGCCCGCGTCTCGCGACGCGGGCGGCACCCCCCACCAGTCAGTTGGATCAAGCGTTCAGGAAGTTGTCGCTGATCGCGCAGGCGGCCGGACCCAAGATCACGATGAACAGGGTCGGCAGAATGAACAGAATCAGCGGAACGGTCATGATCGCCGGAAGACGCGCTGCCTTTTCCTCGGCGCGCATCATGCGCTCGTTGCGGAACTCGGCCGACAGAACGCGCAAAGCGGAGGCCAGCGGAGTACCGTACTTCTCGGTCTGGATCATGGTCGTGACGACGCCGCGAACGGCGTCCAGGTCGACACGCATGGCCAGGTTTTCAAAGGCCTGGCGGCGTTCGGCGAGGAAGCCCAGCTCAATGGCGGTCAGGCCGAACTCGTCGCCCAGCTCGGGATAGGCCTTGCCCAGCTCCTTGGCGACGCGGCCGAAGGCGGCGTCCACCGTAAGGCCGGCCTCGGCGCAGATCACGAGCAGGTCGAGCGCGTCGGGGAGACCCTTGCGGACCGCGTGCGAGCGCTTGGTCACCTTGTTCTTGAGCCAGATGTCCGGCGCTTTGTAGCTGCCGACCAGGATGCCCGCGACGGTGATGTACCGGCGCAGCCAGGACCATGCTGGCCAATAGTCGACGACGTAGATCAGAACGACGGCGGTCAGGCCGAGGACGACCGGCAGCATGAAGCGCGCAGCAATGATGAAGAAGGCGAGGTCCTTGGTCCGGATACCGGCCTGCATCAGCTTTTGCTGAATCTTCTTGATCTGGTCGTCCTGAAGCATCTTGAACTGACCGAGGACCGACCGGACGCGGTCTGCGGCCTGGTTGCGATTGGTCAGCTTCTTGCGCTTGTTGGTCGATGCGACGATTCCAGCCTTCAGCTGCTCGCGGCGCTCGTTGAGCGCCTTGACGCGGCGGGCCATGGGATCCTTCACCGTCGTTGCGGCATAGATTGCGGTCATCACCGCCATGGTCGCGATCCCGCTAAGGATGGTCGCGATCCAGATGACGTCGAAGCCGAGAAGAGTGGGGCCTCCGTTGGGCATGATCTAACTGTCCCCCCTCAGATCTCGAAGTTGACCATTTTGGCCATGATGAAACCGCCGATGCTCATCCAGACGAGAGCACCCAGGCCGGCGACGATGAGCCGCTGATCCTCGAAGAACTTGCCCATGTAATCGGGGTTCATCATGTAGACGAGGCCGAAGACGATGAAGGGCAGGGCGCCGACGATGTAGGCCGATGCCTTCGATTCCGAGCTCATCGCGCGGATCTTCAGCTTCATCTGGGCGCGCTTGCGAAGCACGTCCGCAAGGTTCGACAGGGTCTCCGCAAGGTTACCGCCGGTCTCGCGCTGGATTGCCAGCGTGATGACGAAGAACTGAAATTCCGGAGTACCGAGACGGTCCGCAGTTTCCTGCAGGGCAGCCTCCATCGTCCGGCCGATCTTCATCTTGTCCGCAACGGCGCGGAATTCGACGCCGACCGGACCCGGGATTTCACCCGATACGATGCCGAGCGTCTCGGTGATTGGAAGCCCCGAACGGAGGCCGCGCACCATCAGCTCGATCGCGTCCGGGAAGTTCGAATTGAACTTCGCAATTCGGCGCTTGATCATCTTGCCGACGATGAGGTGCGGAAGGCCGATGCCGACGAACAGGCCGGCGAAGAGTCCGAGGAGGAACGGGGCGCCCTTCATCATCAGCAGAGCCATGACGACGACGGCGATACCGATCGAGACCATCAGATACTTCGACAGCGGGATTTCGCGGCCGGTCATTTCGAGCCGCTTGCGCAGCAGGGCGGGCTTCGGGATGATCGTCGAGGCCAGGCCTTCCATGTGGCCGCTGGTCCGGCTGGCGAAGAGCTTCCGGATCTGCGCCTGCGCATTGGCCGCGATGATGTCGCCGTGGCGCTCTTTCACCATCTCGATTCGGCGCTTGAGCGTCTTCGACGACGACGGACCCCGCGCTGCATTGAGCATCAGCAGCACGGCCCCGACGCCGCCCAGGACGATGATGAGGGTCAACAACATTCGACCGTCCAATCCTTCCCCAAAGCACGTGGCCGAGCGGCCGCGCGCAATCCGATTACGCCGCTTTTGCCTTCGGCTTGGCGAGCATCGACTTCAGGTTGTCGACCAGCGACTTGGCGCCAGCTGCAACCGAAGTCTCACCGCCACCGTTGGCCGCACCTTCTTCCGTAGCGTGGCTCAACACCATGCTCGAAAGGGTGGTGAACGGCGCGGACATCTTGCCCGAGGCGACCTCCGCCATTGGCTTGCCAAGCTTCGCGGCCTGGGCAGCGAGCTTCCCGTCGTGCGGGATGACGATGTCCACCGGACGCTCGATGGATTGCTCGAAATCCTTGCGGTTGATTTCGAGAGCACCACCCGAGGGAACGCCGTTGGCAACGACGATCACCTTGGTCTGCGGAGCGTTCGACTTCAGCCAAGCGAGGATTCGGATGGTGTCGCGGGTGGCGGCGAGCGTCAGCTCGGACACCACGACCGCGACGTGCGCATCGTGCACCATGTGCGGATACTGGATCAGCATGTGGCGCGGCAGATCCAGAACCGTGGATTCGAACGCGTTCCGCATTTCTTCCTGAAGCTGGAAGAAGGCGGTTCCGTCCGTCATCAGCGGCTGGTGGATCGGAGCCTCGGCCGAAAGAACCGAGAGGCGCTCGTTGGCGCGGACCATTGCGCGCTCGATGAACAGACCGTCGATTCGGCTCGGGTTCTCGATCGCGTCGGTCAGGCCGCGACCCGGCTCGAGGTCGAGCGCAAGAGCGCCGGTCCCGAAGTGGATGTCGAGGTCCAGAAGAGCGGTCGAACGGTGAGCCTTCTCACCGAGCTGCCAAGCAAGCGAGGTTGCGATGGTCGAAGCACCGACGCCGCCGCGGACGCCGATGACGGCGGCCATGACGTGCGGCTTGTCGACCTGCGCTTCGCCGCGCGGGCCGGACAGGATCGTCTGCGCATTCGCGAACGTGTCGCGCAGATGGTCGACCGTGAACGGCTTCAGCAGATAGTCGTGGATGCCGCTTGCGACGAGGTCGCGATAGAGGCGGACATCGTTGACCTGGCCGGACGCGATCACGATCGTTCCCGGCTCGCAGACTTCCGCGAGCGCATTGATGTCGTTCAGCGGGTCGGCCGATTCCGACAGGTCGACGAACAGGATGTTCGGGCTCGCCGAGACCGAAAGCGACTGCACGGCATTGCGGAGTCCACCCTTGTTGACCTTCTCAGGCGACCAGCCGTGCTCGACTGCCACCGGCCGAAGCATGTCGGCGGTAGCGTCGTCGCAGACGAACGCCTGGAACGGATCGCGCAGACCGGCGCGGGCCTGGAATGGAGCGTTCATTACTTGCTGCCTCCCGACTTGGTGCTGACATCCTTGAGTTCGCCGGTGCCAGTAGGCGCCTTCGTGCGATAAACATTGATGGCCTTCGCAGCGGTCGTTGCGTCACCAACACCACTGCCTTCGCGGCCGTGGATCAGATCCTCAGGATTTGCGACCATAGCGGCCAGGTTGGAGTTCACGCCGCAACCGAAGTTCGGCATGGTCTTGTTGTTGTAGTTGGGCGAAGACTTTCGCTCCCAGTTGGGGCAGTTTGGCACGCTCGCGACGTTGCGGTTGACGACCACGCGGACGCTGTCCGGGGCAACGGCGCCGGCGGTCACCGGGGCACCCGGCGAGACCAGGATGCCATAGTTGCTCGCAATGTCTGCGACCTGCGCGCGGGCAGCTTCCGAATAGGCGCCGCCGTCGACGTAGACCGTGTCGCCGTAGCGGAGATCCATTCCGGCAAACCAACCGGACAGGCGAGCTGCCTCGGCGGGCGGAATGTTGCCACCCGGCGCGGCTAGGTCGAGCGCGTATTCGGCACGGGTGACGACCGGAATGTTGACGGGTTCTGCACCGGCCGCGGGCACGGGGCCCGGCTTATAAGCGCAGCCGGAGATAGCCGCCGCTGCAACGAGCAGAAGCACAGATTTCGAAGCCATCTTGGCATCCTTCCTGATGAGGCGGCGGGTCACAGCTTGAACCCCGGGCTTGCGGCAACCGCTGCTGCACCACCAAAGGCGGGGGCAGGGGCGGGAGCTGCGGCTGCAGGGCGACCCTGGCTTTGATAAGACTGGCCTTCCCAGATCCGAGTTGCGTCGGACGGCGCACGATATCCGTCTGTCGGCAAGGCCAGGCGTTCCGAGACCGGCTTGACCAAATACGGAGTGACGACGATCACTAGCTCCGTTTCCTGACGCCGGAAGCTGCTCGAACGGAACAGCGCACCAAGGATGGGCAAGTCGCCAAGAAAAGGCGTCTTGTCGACATTGTTGGTGGTGTTGTTCCGGAGGAGGCCCGCGAGCATGAAGCTCTGACCCGAGCCGAGTTCGACCGTTGTTTCCGCTCGGCGCGTGACCAGGGCGGGGACGTCGAAGTTGTTGAGCTTGATTGAACCTTCAGATGAAAGTTCGCTGACCTCCGGTCGGACGCGCATCGAGATCCGGCCGTCGGCAAGCACGATCGGCGTGAAGGCCAGGCCGACGCCATACTGCTTGTACTCGATCGAGATCGAACCCAGCGATTGAGAGATCGGGATCGGGAATTCGCCGCCGGCGAGGAAGCTGGCCGTTTCACCCGAAAGGGCCGTCAAGTTCGGCTCTGCAAGCGTGGTTACTAGTCCGTCCGTTTCCGCAAGGTCGAGCGAGGATATGATATCCAGGCCGAACAAGCTGCCGACGCCGGAGATGGTCGAGCCGAGCGGATTTCGAATGACCTTCGGCGGCTCGCAGCTCGACGTGCAGCTCACGGGCGGCAGGTGGATGCCCTGTCCCTGTGCAATGCCGATCGAAAAGCCGCCCTTCGTCTGGGTCAGTAGGTTGACGCCAATCTGCTTTAGAAGCGATCGGTTCACCTCAGCAATTCGGACCCGAAGATTGACCTGAAGTGGGGTCGCGGAACGCAGTCGGCTGACCACCTGGGTACCCTGGCCGACATAAGCCTGGACGAGACGCTGGGCCTCCTCGACGTCGGTCGGCGAAGCGACCGTGCCCGTGAGTAACACCAGGTTGTTCATCGGGGTCGCACGGACATTTGCTTCCGGCATTGCCAGGCGAAGCATCTCGTCGACCGAGCCGAGATTGTTGCCGACGCGGACGTTAGCCGCATAGACGACGCGGCCGTTGGCACCCGTGGCGTAGACCGTGGTCTCGCCGCTGGCCTTACCGAAGACGTACAGCTGGCGGTTCGACCGCACCTGGACATCGGCAATCGCTTCATTGGCGACGAACACGTCGCTCATCGGTGCCGAAAGGCGAACCAAGGTGCCCGTGCCGGCGCTGAGGTTCAGCGTTTCCGACGGACGTGCCGCGCCCGACTGGGCAACGGCCTGGGTCGGTGCCGCCACGGTGCCGAGGCCGATGGCCAGGGCCACGAAGGCGGTGCCGAGGCGAGCCCGGCGAGTTTTGGAACGACTGGTCATTAGCGAGCTCCCACCGGAACGACGGTGACATTGTTGCCGCGAGCAATGCGGACGACCGGACCGGCCGAAGCACCTGCGGCTCCCCCTGCGAGCGCGCCGCCCTGGCCACCCGCTGCGGGCGTACGGGCAGGGACGCTACGGCGCTGGAAGCGAGAAACATCGCCGCCAGTGGAGTAAGTGGTGTTGGTATCGATCGGCCGAGTGGCGATCGAAGCCAGCATCTGACGCTCCTGCGCGGGGTTGGTACCATCAGGCACCTTCACCTCGCCGGAAGCGATCGCGCGCTCGAGTTCGGCCGAATTGTCGGCGATCGAGCGCAGGGCCAGGGACAGCTGGCCAACGCTCTGCGCAACGGCGATCTTCTCGGCGATGCGCGGAGTGGCCTCGAAGGTGACGTTCGAGAACGTCTTGACCAGGGTCTGGCCGTCTTCGCCCTTGCTGTCGGTGCGCTGGTCGGTCGCGAGGACGCGAACGTTGCGAACGACAGTCTCGGTTACCTTGAGGGCGGGGCCGTCGCCGCCACCGGCGACTTCCTGCGTCAGCATGATGTCGACGCGGTCGCCCGGGAACACGAAGCCGGCAACACCGGTGGTCGCATTCACAGGAACCGTGATCGCACGCATGCCCGGGCCAAGCGCCGCGGCCAGGAAGCCTCGATCCTTGGGACCGACGAGGGCCCCGTGGGTCAGCGGCTGACCGGTGGTGACTGGAAAGCGCACGACGGTCCCCAGAAGCTTGGACATGTCAGCGTCCGGTGCCCCTTCCGTGTAATAGGCGCTCTGCGTCATTTCCTTCGGCCAAGGCTGGAAGGTGAGGCTC
>JBKPKZ010000146.1:0-7587 GCA_046731355.1 Pseudomonadota bacterium
TCCTCGAGCGCACGGCCGACCTCTATGAGGAGCACGCCGAGCAATTCTTCTCGCTCTGCACTCGCGAAGCGGGGAAGACGCTGATCGACGGTGTGCTTGAAGTGCGCGAGGCGGTCGACTTCCTTCGTTTCTACGCATCCGAAGCCCGCCGCCAGTTCACGAAGCCGCTTCCGCTTCCGGGCCCTACTGGGGAGCAGAATGAGCTGCGCCTGCACGGCCGCGGCGTCATCGCGGCGATTTCGCCGTGGAATTTCCCGCTCGCCATCTTCACCGGCCTGGTGTCCGCGCCGCTGGCGGCTGGCAATGCAGTCATAGCAAAGCCGGCCGGGCAAACCCCGCTCATTGGCGCATTGGCGGTCGAGCTGATGCATCAGGCGGGCATTCCCAAGGATATTGTCCAGCTCGCACCCGGCTCCGGAAGGGTCGTCGGCGGCACGCTCACTGCACATCCGTTACTTTCGGGCGTCGTCTTCACCGGCTCGACAGAGACAGCGCGGATGATCAACCGCACGCTGGCCGAGCGGGATGGGCCGATCATCCCGTTCGTCGCCGAGACCGGTGGACAGAATGCGATGATCGTCGACAGCTCGGCACTGCCCGAGCAGGTGGCTCGCGATGTCATTTCCTCGGCTTTCCAGAGCGCCGGCCAGCGTTGTTCGGCCCTGCGAGTCCTGTTCGTCCAGGAAGATGTTGCCGACGGAATGATCGCGATGATCTCCGGCGCCATGGAAGCGTTGACGGTCGGCGACCCAAGCGACCTTAAGACCGACGTCGGTCCGGTGATCGACGAGGCGGCAAAGAAAGTGCTCGATGACCACCTCGAGTGGCTCGACAAGAATGCGAAGAAGATTTGCCGCCTGAAGCAGCCGAAGGAAGCCGAGAACGGCTGCTTCGTTGCTCCCGCATTCTATGAAATAGACTCGCTAAGCCAATTGAATCAGGAGAATTTTGGAGCGATTCTTCACGTCGTCCGCTTCGCCGGCGATGAACTCGACACAGTCGTCGAGGCCATCAATACGACCGGCTATGGTCTGACCCTCGGCCTTCAGAGCCGCATCGATAGCGTCCGCGATTATGTTGAGGAACATGCCCGCGTCGGCAATTTCTATGTCAATCGCAACCAGATTGGGGCCGTGGTCGAAAGCCAGCCGTTCGGCGGAGAGGGCCTTTCCGGCACCGGCCCGAAGGCCGGTGGCCCGCATTATGTCGCTCGTTTTGCTACCGAGCGTGTCACTTGCATCGATACGACCGCCGCGGGCGGCAATGCGACGTTGATGGCGGCAATCGACGGCTGACAGATCACCGTGTCCCTTCGCGGGACGGCGTGAACCCCGGTAAACAACCGTACGTTCATTAGGGGCGGGGTGGTCTTCCCAGACACGAACGCGCCTCGCCGGAGCGGTCGGGTGAACGCCTGGCCGCTTCGTTCCTTTTTGGGGCCCTTTTCGAGGCTTCGTGCGTACTTCCCCTAAGTCTCCCGCTGACATTTCGACTGATCGATGAGCACGGCTTTCCCTCCGCTGACATGCGGCACCTACGTCAACCCGGTCCTGGATTCGGACTTCCCGGATCCCGCGGTCATCCAGGCGCCAGACGGCTTCTATTACGCCTATGCGACGCAGACCCTTCGCGACGATCACTGGGTGAACATCCAGGTCGCTCGGTCCGCCGACCTCGTTCACTGGGATCATCTCGGAGATGCGCTCCCGGTGAAGCCGGCCTGGGCGGAGACGACGCAGGATTTCTGGGCGCCGAGCATCATCTACGACGGCACGAATTACATCATGTACTATTCGGCGACACCGGACGTTTGCCACGAGCCGGAGCGAGGCCATTGCCTGGCGATCGCAACATCGAGCTGCCCCGAAGGTCCGTTCGAGGACATGGGCCTGCCGTTGCTCCTCGGAATTGGCTTCGAATTCATCGATCCGATGGCATTCGACGATCCCGTATCGGGCAAGCGCTACCTCTACTGGGGCTCCGGGTTCCAGCCAATCAAGGTGCAGGAGCTGGCGGAAGACCGGATGTCGTTCGCTCCTGGAAGTTCACCGGTCGATCTCGTCTGGCCCAACCCGGTGAAGGGCGCTTTCCCGAGGCTCGTCGAAGCGGCATGGGTCATTCACCACGACGATTTCTATTACCTGTTCTATTCGGGCGACAATTGCTGCGGCCCGCATGCTGAATATGGCGTGATGGTCGCTCGCTCGCGTGATCCGACCGGGCCGTTCGAGACGCTGGAAGAAGCGAAAGGCGTTCCGCACAGCCTGATGCTGTTCAAGAGCGAGCAATGGCTTGCGCCGGGTCACAACTCGATGGTCACCGACAAGGCCGGCGACGTCTGGATAGTCTACCACGCAATAGACGTGAACCGCCCACGACAACGGCAGGAGGACGAGATCAACAGCCGTCGGATCCTGCTGATCGATCGCATCGAATGGCGTGACGGGTGGCCGCACGTCGGAACGCCGTCGAATGGCTCCCAGCTCGCGCCTGTCACCTGATTGCCTGAACAACCATTGAGCGTTTGAGTTCTTTCCCCGTCGGTCAGTGAAAGGAACCAGCGATGCTTGGCATTGCGTCCATGTCAGGGGATGCGATCTTTCCGACCTTCTTCATGACGGGTTTCGAATGCTCGACGTTCGTCTGGAAGGACCGCCAGCGGAAAGACTATGTCAGTGCTACGGGGCACGATCGCCACCTGCAGGCCGATTTCGAGGCCGCGATGGACCTCGGCGTCGGTGTTGCCCGCGAGGCGATTCGCTGGCCCCAGGTGGATCTCGGCGACGGAAGCTTCGACTGGTCGAGCGTGAAGGCGGTCCAGGATGCCGCGACCCAATGCAAGATCACGCCGATCTGGGACCTCTGTCACTACGGCTTGCCTGACGGCTGCGACCCCTTTTCACCGGAATGCCGAGAACGCTTCGTCTGCTATTGTCGCGCCGCTGCCGAATTCGTCACAAGCACTGCCGAGCCGCCCTTCTTCTTCACACCGATCAACGAAATCACCTTCTTCTCGGCCGCCGCCAGCGATCTCCAATGGATGTATCCCTTCGCGATGGGGAGGGAGGATGAGCTGAAGCGCGCTCTCGCCCACATGGCGATCGAAGGCGCGAGGGCCATCCGCGAAGTTTGTACGGATGCGCGGATGGTGCACGTCGATCCGATCGTTCATGCGGTGCCGCCGCCCGACCGCCCCGATCTGGCCGACGAGGCGCGTGATGAAGAGCATCGCGAGGCCTACGAGGCCTGGGACATGTTGTGCGGCGGCCTGGCACCGGAGCTCGGCGGGTCTCCGGAGATCCTCGATATCGTGGGGGTTAACGTCTACCACTACAGCCAGGTCCAGCTCGACGGCGACAAGAGGCGCGAGGTCCTGGGGCCGCGCGATCCCCGCCGGAAACCGCTGAGTGAACTGCTCCAGTTCGCGTGGGACCGGTATCGCCGCCCGATCATCATCGGCGAGACCAGCGGCTATCAGGATCGGCGGGCCGAATGGCTCCGGATGACGATGGAAGAGTCGCTCAAGGCCATCAACGCGGGAGTCAATCTCCACGGGGTGTGTCTCTATCCATTCGTGGACGTGCCCGACTGGTGGAGCCAGGAGTGGGCAAAGATCGGAATCTACGACGTCGCCGACAAAGAGATGTTCGAGCGCGTCCCTTGCGACCCCTACATCGAAGAGCTTCGTCGATGGCAGAAGCTGCTCGACCAGCCGGAAAACGTGGAGCCCGACGGGTACGGTCACCGCTGGGGCCGGGTGCAACTCGAAGAAGTTCGCAGATATGCTGCGAATTGGGCTGAGGGGTTAGCCGAAACGAGCGAAATGCATGTCTGATTGCGGCGCTCCATCGAAGAGGGCCCGTTGGACCTCGAATTCTTCAAGAAGCCGCTCATCCACATGGCGCGATCCGTCGGCGACGATCGTCGACAGGAGACCGGTCTCCGCATGCCGGGCATTGTCCCAGCCCGGATAGGCCGTGATCGGGTACCAGCAGACGCCGCGGACATCGACGCCCCGGTTCACCGCCTGGCGCACCTCGTTGCTGACGTAGTGTAGCCAGGAGGGCTTGGCCGTGCCTTCCGCTCCCGTTTCAGAAAGGAAGATCGGCTTTCCGTAGCGCTCGGCGACCTCCACCAGCATGTCCGCAAGCGGGCGGTACTCGTGGTGCCCCATCGGGATCGTCGGGCCTTCGTAATACCACTGATTATGCGGGTAGAAGTTCAGGCCGATCACGTCGACGAACGATGGATCCCCACCGAGATCGGGTTCTGCCCGACCGGTTATCCAGTCGTACGACTGGAACTGCTCCTGCCGGTATTCCTCCGCGGTCGAGATTTCCTGATGCTCTTGGCTGTGCGGAGCGACGTGGACCAACGGCTCGGCCCACACGATCGTCGAGTCTGGCCATCGCTGACGGATCGCCTTGGCCGCGGTGATTCCCGTCTTTACCAGCCGCCGCTTGAGCCAGCCCCGTTTCTTCGGACCCACTGGAGGGAAGTAATCCGTGCTGACCGCCCAGCAGATGAAGGAAATCTCGTTCAGGGGGCAGATGACGGGCGGTCGGGCACTGACCGATTGCTGGACCTCCAACGCCGCTACCGCGAAGTCCGCGAACCGCTGGGGAAAGTCGTCGCCACCCTGATCAACGTGATCCGGCGAGCCGTAGTGAAAGAGGTCCCAGATGATCTGGACACCCACCTGCTCGGCCGCCTCGAGCGCCGGCATCCAGCTCGACCAATCGTATTGCCCCGGCGCCTTCTCGATCAGGTGCCAGCGGAGGCCATCTCGAAGCGTGCGAAACCCGAGATCCCTTAGCTGCCGATAGTCCCTGAGGACGTGCCGGTCGTGCCCAGTGGCCTTGATGAGGTCGAGCCGGACTCCGTCGGGGCGGCGATGCGACGAGCACTCGAAACCAGCCTGGAAGAAGCTGTCGAAGGTCGTTCTCATTCTCTCGTTGATCGGGCGGGAGGCCCTCTTTCGGGCGCATCAACGGCAGGAACGGGTCTGGCGTTCCCGATTGCATCAGCCCAAGTGGCTGGCGGCACGCCATTTTCGGGCAAGGAAAATGGCTCCCCGGGCCTGATTCGAACAGGCGGCCGTCCGATTAACAGTCGGATGCTCTACCGCTGAGCTACCGGGGAGCGACCCCGCAACTCATGTTGCGCGGGCATGGGCGGGCTAGATAGCGAAGCTTGTCCCAAAGGCAAGTGCCATTGGCCCCTCAGGTTGCGAATTGCTCCATCGCTATGCGCTCGTCGAGCGCATGCTCGGGGTCGAACAGCAATGTGAGAGAGCGTTCGCGGTCCAGCGTCACCTCAACGCGCGACACCTCGCGAACTTCCGCCTGGTCGGCGACCGCGGAAACAGGGCGATTCTGTGCCTCGAGAATTCGGAAGCAGACAGCGGTGTCGTCGGGCAGGATGGCGCCCGACCAGCGCCTGGGACGGAACGGGCTGATCGGCGTCAGTGCCAGCATCTTCGCCTGAAGGGGAAGAATCGGTCCGCGAGCGGACAGGTTGTAGGCCGTCGACCCGGCAGGGGTCGCGACCAGCACGCCGTCGCAGGCGAGTTCCGGCAGAGCGACGCGTCCGTTTACCGATATCTCGATTTTCGCCGTCTGGCGCGTCTCGCGGAGCAGGGAAACCTCATTGATTGCGGCGTGGCGCCGGACTTCGCCGGACAAGGTGGTTGCCTGCATTTGGAGAGGTGCCACGCGGATCGCTTTCGCCCCGCTGATCCGCTCGGCGAGACGATCGAGCCGCCACTCGTTCATCAGAAATCCGACCGTGCCCCGGTTCATTCCGAATACCGGCTTCGGGCACCCGGCATCGAGCATCTTGTGAAGAGTCTGGAGCATGAAGCCGTCGCCGCCCAAAGCGACCAGTATCTCGGCTTCCTCGGCATTCGCCCACTTGTAGCGGCGCTTGAGCATGGCCGAGGCCGCCTCGGCTACCTCCGTGTGGGAAGAAAGCAGGCCGATTTTCATGCCCGCAAGGTCGGTCGAGCCTTCGAGACCGCCCAGCTTTGCTGCGTCAGCGCTCAAGCACGGCTCCTTTCGCTAACCAAACATAGGGATTTTGCGAGGGCGCGCTACTGTCCCGTTGTGGGTCGGGCCTTGAGTGGGCGGTTTCAGCCGGTTCGGAGGAGAGCTAGCGAAGGCTCATGCAAAGGCGGGATGGCGTAGAAACGAAAGATCGGGCCGACGAGCGGAGGACCGCCACGGCACCCAGGCGGCGCCGGGATGATCTCCTTGCAGCCGTCATCGCCCACCAGCAGATCGCGGTTGTGTTCCAGCCGCAAATCGACCCGGCCACGGGGGAGGTCCGGGGAGCGGAGGCGCTTGCGCGCTGGGACCGCGTTGCCGGAGCCGAAGCGCTTTTCGAACGCGCCGCGGCCGCCGGCCTCTCAGAGCGCCTGTCGCGCCTTGTCCAGCACAAGGCGCTGCGCGCCGCAGCGGCATGGGAAGGGCCGCTGCGGCGCCTTCGTATCTCGATCAACCTGCTGCCCGAGGACATCCTGCAAGACGATTATGTCGACTGGCTTCTGGATGAGGTTCGCGCCGTCGGGATCGATCCCAAGAGGGTCACGATCGAAATCACGGAGTCGGCGCTTTTGAGCGACCTGGAGCGGGTCGCAGCCAATCTTGAGCGCCTGCGGGAGACCGGTATCAAGGTCGCTCTCGATGATTTTGGAACGGGTTACGCAAGCCTTGCCTATCTTGGTAGCTTGCCATTGGACGCGCTGAAGATCGACCGCGGGTTGGTTGCCAAGATTGGCACCAGTGAGCGCGACCGCATCGTCGTTCGGTCGATCTTCTCCCTTGCCCGCGATCTGGGTCTTACCCTCGTCGTCGAAGGCGTCGAGTGTACGGCCCAGCTCGTCTTGCTCGCTGACTGGGGCTGCGATCTATACCAGGGCTTCCTCGGTGCGGGCGCGCTCGACGAAATGGAGCTTTCACGCTTCGTCGCCGTTTCGAGGGCTAGCGCGGCCTAAGCCGCCACCGGTTCCTTCGTCCGCTCCGCAGCGACCGCGACTCTCGCCAGGCCAGTCGATATCTGCAGCGCGCCGTTGAGGCGGGCTTCAGGCGTCGACCAATCGCGGCTTACGACGAGCTTGCTGTCAGGTCGCAACTTCGCAGTGCCCTTGAGCCGGTCGATGTAGCCTAGCAGGCCGGCGAGATCCGTGAAGCCACTCTCGGCGAAGGTAACGAGCGCACCCCTCGGGCCGACGTCGAGTTTGGCGATCATCGCCTTCTTCGAATTGAGCTTTGTCTCGACGATTTTGAGCAGGTTCTGAGTCTCATTCGGAAGCGGGCCGAAACGGTCGATCAGCTCGGCCGCGAAAGACTCCACGCCCTGTTTGTCGTCGAGTTCTCCGAGGCGGCGATAGAGGCCCATGCGCAGGTCGAGATCGGGAACGTAGGTGTCCGGGATGAGGATCGGCGCATCGACGCTGATCTGAGGCGTGAACTCTTCCGGCCGCGGTACACCGCCAGCCTTCTGCTCGACGATCGCGTCCTCCAGCATCGACTGGTAAAGCTCGAAGCCAACCTCCTTTATGTGACCCGACTGCTCGTCGCCGAGCAG
>JBKPKZ010000147.1:0-5492 GCA_046731355.1 Pseudomonadota bacterium
AGTCATTGACGTAGCGGCCACCCCAGGCAGTCGAGAGCGTATTGTTGATGTCGCCCTGGTTGAGACCGAGCGCGGTCAGCTTCTGCTGATTGACGTCGATCTTGTAGGTGGCGACGTCGGGGAGGTCGCTAATTCGGACGGCCGTTAGCCTCGGATTGTCGTTCGCAGCCGCGAGCAGGCGGTCGCGGGCGGCAAGGAAGTCCTCGCGGCTCATCCCGCTGCGGTTCTGAAGCTCCATCGTGAAGCCGCTCGACTGGCCGAGGCCGCGTATGGCGCCGGGGACGAGCACAAAGACCTGCGCGTCGCGGAAACCCCGGAACGCCCCTGAAGCACGTTCGACCACTGCGTCCGCGGTATTCTGCTTGCCCGGGCGCTCATCCCAGGGGACGAAGTTCAAAAAACCCTGCCCCGTATTCTGGCCGACCGCCCCACCACCGCCACCGCCGCCCGCGACGGTGAAGAGAGTTTGGACGTTCTTTCGCTCGTGCCCGTAGAAGTATTTCTCGACGTCATGGAGCACATCCAGTGTGCGGGTCTGGGTCGCACCCGGCGGCAGTCGGATCTGGATGCTCGCCGCACCCTGGTCCTCGTTCGGAAGGAAGCCGGTCGGCAGCCGGTAGAACATGATGATCAGCGCCGCGACGACGAGAGCGTAGATTGCAAGGAACAGCCACTTGCGGTCGATCACCTTGACGATCGACCCGCGATAGCCGGTGGCGAGCTTGTCGAACCGCGTGTTGAAGACGTCCCGAGCGTTGCGAATGGCGCTGGCTGCCGCGGGCAATCGGCGGTCGAGCCAGCGCAGCCCGTCATCACCCTCGCCTTTGCGACGGAGCAAGGTCGAAGTCAGTGCCGGGCTGAAGATCAGCGCGACGAGCACTGAAAGGACCATCGCCGAGATGATCGTCAGCGAGAACTGCTGATAGATGACTCCCGTCGAGCCCCCGAAGAAGGCCATCGGCAGGAACACGGCCGACAGGACCATCGCAATCGCGATCAGCGCGACCTGGATCTCCTTCATCGACTCGATCGTCGCTTCGCGCGGAGACATGCCCGGGTTTTCCTCGAGCAAGCGTTCGACATTCTCGACCACCACGATCGCGTCGTCGACCAGCAAGCCGACTGCGAGTGTCAAGCCGAACAGGGTCAGCGTGTTGATCGTGAATCCGGTCATGTAAAAGACCGCGAACGTTCCCATCAGCACGACTGGAATGGCGATTGCGGGCACCAGCAGCGCGCGCCAGTTCTGAAGGAAAATGAAGATGACGAGGATGACGAGGATGATCGCCTCGATCAGCGTCTTCACGACCTCGTTGACCGACAGTTTGATGAAGTTGGTCGTGTCGTTCGCGTAAGCGAGCTTCATGCCTTCCGGGAAATTCTCCGAAAGCTGCTGAACGCGAGCCTTGACGAGGTCCGCGGTCTCGAGCGCGTCGGCGCCCGGTGCAAGTGAAACCGCGATGCCTGCCCCCGGATGACCGTTTACGCGGACGATCGACGCGTAGTTCTCGGCCCCGAGGTCGACCCGCGCGACGTCACCGAGCCGCACCGTCGCCCCGCTCGGATCGGTCTTGAGGACGATCTCCCTGAACTGGTCCGGAGTCTGCAGCTTGGACTGGGCCGTGACCGTTGCATTGAGCATCTGGTTCTGAGGCGATGGCAGCCCGCCAACCTCGCCCGCCGCGACTTCGGTGTTCTGGGCCGAGATCGCATCCACCACGTCGTTCGGCATCAGCGAAAAGGCAGCGAGTCTCTGCGGATTGAGCCAGATCCGCATCGCGTGGGGAGCGCCGAACACGTTGATGTCACCGACGCCGGGCACCCTCGAGAGCGGGTCCTGGACGTAGGACGCGAGATAATCCGACACGTCCATGTTCGTCCGTTGGTCGGTCTCGTCGTAGAGCGCGACGATCAGCAGGAAGTCGGGATTGGACTTCGTGACCCGGATGCCCTGCTGCTGAACCTGCACCGGAAGTCGAGAGATCGCCTGCTGGACCTGATTTTGAACCTGCACCTGAGCGGTGTCCGGGTCGGTGCCCTTTTCGAATACGACCGAAATATTGACCTGCCCGCGCGAGCTGGACGTGGACGTGAAATAGAGCAGCCCGTCGATTCCGGTCAGCTGCTGCTCGATGATCTGAGTAACGCTGTTCTCGATCGTCTGGGCGCTCGCACCCGGGTAGTTGGCTCTGACATTGACCTGCGGCGGCGCGATATCCGGGTACTGCTCGATGGGAAGGCCGTTGATCGCCGCGATTCCGGCCAGCGTCACCACAATTGCGAGAACCCACGCAAAGATTGGCCGGTTGATGAAAATCAGGGACAAGGCCTATCCGCCCCTTCCGCCCTGGCCGCTCGCCCCAGGCTTTCCAGGTTCGATCTTCTGCGCAGTGCTCGCCGGAACCGGCTTCAGTCGCGCGCCCGAGCGGAGAGCGTTGGTACCTTGCGTAATGACCTTGTCGCCAGGGTTCAGGCCGCTCGTTACCACCCAGTTGGTGCCGTAGGTACGATCGGCGACGACCTTGCGCCGTTCCGCCTTGTTCCCCTTGCCGACAAGGAAGACATAAGCGTCGCCGCCGATGTCGCGCTGCATCGCGGCCTGGGGCACGAGGAAGACGCTCGGATCGATCGCCTGAGTGAAGAGCGCCTGCACGAACATGCCCGGAAGAAGCACGTTCTGCGGGTTCGGAAAGCGGGCCCGGAGAGTCACCGTCCCAGTGCTCTCGTTGACCATGACCTCGGAGAACTGGACGGTGCCCGTGTAGCCGTAGTCGCTGCCATCCTCGAGCTTGAGGCGGACCAGCGTGCTTCCAGGGTCGACACCGCCTTGCGACACCGATCGCCTCAGCTTGGTCAGGTCGGCACTGGACTGCTGGATATCGACGTACATCGGGTCGAGCCGCTGGATAACGGCGAGCGGGTCCGCCTGGTTGGCAGTGACCAGCGCGCCGACGGTTGAAAGTGAACGCCCGATCCGGCCGCTGATCGGCGACGGAATGCTGGTGTAGCGGAGGTTGATCCGGGCGGTATCGAGCGCCGCGCTGTTCTGGGCGACCGCTGCCCGCGCCTGCCGGGCCTGGGCCGCCGCGTCGGTATAGTCCTGCTTCGAGATGGCCTCCATCTCGGCGAGCGGCTTGTAGCGATTTGCACGGACCTGCGCCGCATCGAGAGTCGCCCGCGCCGCGGCAACATTGGCCTGTGCCTGGTTGACCGCGGCGCGATAGAGGCTGGGGTCGATCTGGTAGAGCGGTTGCCCCTGCCGAACGTACGATCCTTCGGTGAAGTAGCGGCGGCGAATGACACCATTCACCTGGGGGCGAACCTCCGAAGACTCGAAAGCGACTGTTCGCCCGCCGAGCAGGCTTTGGAGCGGCACTGCCGTGCGCTGAACGACGACGAATCCGACCTGCACGGGTCCGCGTTGCCCACGCTGGTTCTCAGCGTCGGACCTCGTGCAGCCTGCCAGAAGCGAGAGTGCTAGCGACAGGCCTAGGAAGATGCGCCTACGACTCGAAATCACGAGGTGCCGTCTAGGCAGCTACTTTGTTGCTCTCAATTGCATTCGTCGACGCGTACCGACGTTTTGTGGAAGGCTCGTGACAATCACGAAGCGCTCACGTTTCGCGATCAGCTTGCCTCGACGACCCGGATGTGAAGCTCCTTGAGCTGCTTTGGCATGACCGCGGCAGGAGCATTCATCATCAGGTCTTCGGCCTTCTGGTTCATCGGGAAGAGAATGACCTCGCGGATGTTCGGTTCGTTCGCAAGCAGCATGACGATGCGGTCGATGCCCGGAGCCGAGCCCCCGTGCGGTGGGGCGCCGAACTTGAAGGCATTGATCATGCCCGCGAAGTTCGTGTCGACCTCGTCCTTCGAATAGCCGGCGATCTCGAATGCCTTGTACATGATGTCCGGGCGGTGGTTTCGGATCGCGCCGGAGCTCAGCTCCACGCCATTGCAGACGATGTCATACTGCCACGCCAGTATTTCGAGCGGATCCTTGTTCTCAAGCGCCTCCATCTCGCCCTGCGGCATGGAGAAGGGATTGTGGGAGAAGTCGACCTTCTTCTGCTCGTCATTATATTCGAACATCGGGAAGTCGACGATCCAGCAGAAGCGGAACGAGCCCTTCTCGATCAGGTCCAGCTGCTCGCCAACCCGCGTTCGGGCGCCGCCGGCGAGCTTTGCCGCTTCCTCTTCCTTGCCGGCGGCAAAGAAGATTCCGTCGTCCGGTCCAAGCCCCATGGCTTCGGCAATGCGGTTCATCCCCTCTTCGCCATGGTTCTTGGCGATCGGTCCACCCCATTCACCGCCCTTGCGGGTCGCATATCCGAGACCGGCGAAGCCTTCGCTCCGAGCCCATTCGTTCATGTCATCAAAGAACTTGCGGCTCTTTTCGGCGGTGCCCGGCGCCGGGACCGCGCGAACGACCGCGCCCTTGTCGACGAGCCCCGCGAACAGACCGAAGCCCGAGCCCTTGAAATGCTCGGAGACGTCGGTGATCAGCAGCGGATTGCGAAGGTCGGGCTTGTCGCTTCCATATTTGAGCATCGCTTCGCGGTAGGGAATGCGCGGATATTCTCCCGCCGGAGTGACCGTGCGACCGTCCGCGAACTCCTGGAACACGCCCGACAGCACCGGCTCGATGGCACTGAAAACGTCGTCCTGGGTGACGAAACTCATTTCGAAGTCGAGTTGGTAGAATTCGCCCGGTGAGCGATCGGCGCGCGCATCTTCGTCGCGGAAGCACGGCGCGATCTGGAAGTAGCGGTCGAAGCCGGCGACCATGATCAGCTGCTTGAACATCTGCGGCGCCTGCGGGAGCGCGTAGAACTTGCCGGGGTGCACTCGGCTGGGGACGAGATAGTCGCGAGCACCTTCGGGCGAGCTGGCCGTCAAGATCGGCGTCTGGAACTCGGTGAAGCCCTGGTCGACCATCCGGCGGCGGATCGAGGTGATCACGGAGGAGCGAAGCATGATGTTCGAGTGGACCTGCTCGCGACGGAGGTCGAGGTAACGATACTTGAGTCGGATGTCCTCCGGATAGTCCTGCTCGCCGGCCACCGGCATTGGAAGTTCGGCCGCGGTCGACTGAATGGTCACTTCACCGGCGCGCACCTCGATTTCGCCCGTCGGAAGGTTCGGGTTCACCGTCTCCTTCGAGCGAGCGACGACATTGCCTTCAACGGTGACGACGGATTCGACCCGAAGACGGTCGAGCACCTTGAACGCCGGCGAATCCGTGTCGGCGACGATCTGCGTGATTCCGTAGTGGTCGCGCAGGTCGACGAAGAGGAGGTGGCCGTGGTCTCGCTTGCGGTGGACCCAACCGGAGAGGCGGATCGTCGAGCCAACGTCGGAAGCGCGGAGCTGGCCGCAATTATGGGTGCGATAAAGGTGCATTTGTCTGCCGATTGCGATGTGCGGGAATTCGCGGGCGGCACTCAATGGCGGAAAGGCTTTTGTCAACCCGACGACAGGTCGCTAATGCC
>JBKPKZ010000148.1:0-2910 GCA_046731355.1 Pseudomonadota bacterium
CGGGACCCAAGGCGCGTTTGAGCGGCTCGAGATGAGCCTCGTACGCCCGCCACTCTTCGGTCGCGTCGCGGTAAATCGGACGGCGAACCTGCTCCGAGCTCGGAGTCCGGACCGCGCGCTCGGTTTCGTAGAAGGAAAGACAGGCCGGCTCGAACTCCAGCCCGCAATAGTCGAGCAGTGCGCGGATTTCGGCCTCCGTGTCGTCGACCATCCGCTCGTAGATCACCCGATGCACGCGGCCAGGGAGGATCTTGTCCACGTGGGCCATCAACCGGACGTAGTCCGAATAGTAGCTGCCGAGGTCGCCGAGGTCGTAGGTGAAGTCCTGTCCACGCGCGAAATGCTGGCGGAAATTGGAGAAGCAGCAACCGAGCGGATGCCGCCGCGCGTCGATGATTTTCGCGTTCGGAAGAACGAGCTTGATGAAGGGCACGAACATCCAGTTGTTCGGAAGCTTGTCGATGAAGAAGGGCCGGTCGGTGCGGCGCTGAACCGCGCTCCTCTTGAGGTATTCGTGACCGGCCTCACGGCGCTCCTGGGGGCTTAATTCGACCGCCGATGCGGGATACTTCCCGCGACCGCGAGCGATCGCGGGCATGTCCGGCAGCTCCGAGGTCCCCTCGACCAGGCTGTGCGACGACAGGATCTGCTCGACCAGGGTCGATCCGGCGCGAGGCATTCCGACGACAAAAATAGGATCGGGTTCAGCGCTTCCGCCCGGGCTTTTCAGCACATCGACGGTAAACAGCTCGATGCTTCTGTCGACCAGTTGGCTGAGATGGTCGGCTTGGAACGGGTGGTATTGGCGCCGAAGCGCGTTGCCCGCCGAATAATGCCCGAACGCGTCTTCGCTTCGCCCAAGGTCGTGGAGCGCCTTGCCCAGCGCGAACTCGACGTGGAACCGGTCGTCATCCTTGAGGTCGGAACGCGAAAGCGCCTGTTCCATCGCGGCGATGTCCTCTTCGGAGAAGCGGACGGTCTTCAGGTTTGCGAGGCTCCACCACGCCTCACCAAGCGCCGGGTTGATGGCGATCGCCTTGCGATAGGCGGGGATGGCCTCGTCCAGCCTCCCGACGGTCTTCAGCATGTGGCCGTAGCTCATCAGCACCCGAGGCTGGCTGGGCGCCCGGTCGAGGACCTGCCGGTAGAGTTCCAGGGCCTGTTCGAAGTCTCCCAGCCGCCCGAGCGTCGCCGCCTTCAGGTTGAGATGGCCCATGCGATCGGGCTCCGCCTCGAAGACCGCATCGAGGAGTTCGAGCGCCTCCGGCGCCCGGCCAAGCCTTCCAAGAACCATTGCGAGATTGGCTCGGGCCGCCGTGAAGTTCGGATCGATCTCCAGTGCGCGCCGGAGCAGCGTCTCGGAATCCTTGAGCCGCCCAAGCCGCGCCGCCAGCTCCGCAAGCATTCGGATGGCGCGGACGTCGAACGGGTCTTCCTTGAGGTGCGGCTTCAAGAGCCGTTCGGCAATGTCGAAGCGGTTCTCGTTCAAGGCCTTCGCCGCCTCGATCAGGCGCGGGTGCCATCGGCTGGTCACTGGAGCTTCGGTTGCCACTGCCGTTTCGTAGCGCGGCCTTTGCTCTCGCGCCAAGCCATGGCGCTCGCTATGCGCCGGCAATGCGATATTTCGAGGATCTGGAACTTGGAGCGGAAACCTATTTCGGTTCCTACGAGGTCACGCGCGAGGAAGTGCTGGAGTTCGCGCGCAAATATGATCCGCAGCCCTTTCATCTCTCCGACGAAGAAGCGGCCAAGACGCACTTCGGGCGGATCGCCGCGAGTGGCTGGCATACCTGCGCGATGACCATGGCCGTGGTTGCCCGGCACGTCGTCGACGAGGGGCAGGCTGGGCTCGGCTCACCGGGGATCGATGAACTGCGATGGCTGAAGCCGGTCTATCCCGGCGATACCCTGCAGGTTCGCGGCAAGATCGTCGAAAAGCGGCCATCGCAGTCGAAGCCCCAGCTGGGATCGTTCCGGTCGGAAATGACGGTCACCAACCAAGATGACATCGAGGTGATGCGCTTCACGTCGATCGTTCTGATCCTGCGCCGGCCGAACGCGGACTAGAAGTACGCCGGAGCGGCCCAAGAGCCGCCACGGCGACAATCCTAGTCTTCTTGGGTGCGGCGCTTGTGCCCGCCGCCGAAACCCCGGCGACCCTGCTCCTGTTGCACCACGGTGCGAGCCGTCCGCCGCTGCGGCTGGGTCGTCTGCACCGTTTGCTCAGTGGTCGGCTGGCCGCGGAGGATGCGCTGACGCTCGACGGTCTGCTCGCGAACAGTGCTGTTCGCGCCAGAACCGTTCTGGAAGTCGGCCCAGTTCTCGACTATTCGGCCAACACCGCCGCGAGAGGTCGCAACGCCGCGTTGGCGCTCCCAGTACCGGCGCTGCGCGTCCGTCCAGCGATGCCGGTTGTGATGACTATCGTACACATAGTAGCCGGTGCCGGGATAATAGAAGCCGTCGTACCAGCCGTAATAGGGCGAGCCGTAGCCGTAACCGTAGCCATTGTACGGGTAGCCGTATCCATAGGGCGAACCGTAGCCAGCGCCGTAATAGCCGCCGCCGTTATAGTATCCCCCATTGTAATAGGGATCGTAGGAACCGTTGTTGTAGCCGACGCCTACTCCGAGGCCGCCATATGGGCCGTAGGCGCAGCCCGCGAGGCTTGCGCCGGCCACGAGGGCGAGTGCGGTGGTCTTAAGATTGAGTACGCTCATGAGACATCTCCAGAACTGCGGAGTTTATGTCTCGCATTCCGCTCGGGCGGGTGAATGATGGCTGAACCTAAACCGCTCGAAAACGGAGAGAAATCCAGGCGAGGCGCCGAGGGCTTTTAGCCCTTGACGCCGGCCTTGCGCTTGGCTCGAGCCACCTTCGCCTGGTTCTCCGGATCGAGAACGCCCGTCG
>JBKPKZ010000149.1:0-1803 GCA_046731355.1 Pseudomonadota bacterium
GCGCTCGAATCGAACCAGCCTTCGAAGACCGCGCAGCCGGCGCCGCAGCGAAGGTCGAAGACGATCACTTGGCGACCGCCTCTTCGATCGGCCGGCGGTGGGCAATCGCGGGCACCCGCCCGCGAACGTCCGTGATTCGGCTGAGATCGACGTCGATTGTCTTCACTCCGGCTCCATCGCCCATGTCGAGCAGCACCTCGCCCCAGGGGTCGACGACCAGCGAGTGGCCGTAGGTGTTGCGCCCGTCCTCATGATGCCCCGACTGTGCTGCAGCAACGATGAACAGGCCCGCCTCGATGGCTCGGGCTCGAAGAAGCACTTCCCAGTGCGCCCGGCCGGTCGGAACCGTGAAGGCGGCGGGCACCGCGATGACGTCCGCATTCGCTTCCGCGAGACGCGCGAACAGGGCCGGGAAGCGAAGGTCGTAGCAGATGGTGAGGCCGAGCTTCCCGACGGGCGTTCCGTCGACGATCACCGCCTCGCTGCCATGCTTGTAGACGTTGCTCTCGCGCCAGCTCTCGCCGGTCGGAAGGTCGACGTCGAACAGGTGGATCTTGTCGTAACGGGCGCGGACCTCGCCGCGCGGATCGATGACGAACGCGCGATTGGCGAGCTGCCGGCCCTCGGTCCGGACCGCGAGCGACCCGATGTGGACCCAGATGCCGTGCTTGCTCGCGGCCTCGCGGGTCGCCGCGAGGACCTCGTCATTCTCCTCGAGCCGGACATTGTGCGCCGCACGCTCGGCGTCGCGGTCGAGTAGCCCCGACATCTCGGGAGTGAAGAGCATTGCGGCGCCGCCGTCCGACGCCGCGGCGACCGCGTCCGAGAGACGCGAGGCGTTGGCGGCAGGGTCGATGCCTGTCTGCGATTGGAAGAGCGCGATCTTGACCATCAGGCCGCCAGTAATTGCTCCAGCTTGCCCGCGCGGTCCAGTGCGTAGAGATCATCGCACCCACCAATATGCTTGCCGTCGATGAAGATCTGCGGAACGGTCGTTCGGCCGTCGGCGCGCCGGATCATCTCTTCGCGCAAGGGGCTGCCCCAGGTCAGCTCATAGGCCTCATAGTCGACGCCCTTCGATTCGAGCAGCTGAAGCGCCCTGAAGCAAAAGCCACACGTCGACTTCACGTAAATCTCCACCCGGGCCAATCTACCAAGCTCCTGTCACGTCCATTGCGCATCCGTCCTGTCGCCGGAACTTCCCGACGAAAACGAGCGCGCGGCGCCCAAGCTCCTTCGATTTCTCGACATCGCCGCAATCCTTGCCTCGATCTCGATCGAAGGAGCACCTTTTTCCCCTCATTTCGGTCCTTGTCGCCGCTAGCCCGCCGCCGCACAAGCGCGCCGATGACGAACGAGCTGTTCGACGAGAAGCTTGGACTCTTGCGCCGCGCCCGTTCGCTCCGGCGGGGGCCGGAACTGTTCCTGCACGAGCGCGCCTTTGACGACATTCTTGATCGCTTGACCCTGGTTCACCGGAGCTTCCGTTCGGCGCTCCTCATCGGCGCCCGCGATCCGGCTTGGGCCGATCGGCTCCTCAAGCAGGTCGACGCGGTTCATGCGATCGAGCCGCACGACGTCATGGAGATCGAGCCGGGCGCATTCGACCTCTGCATAGCGATCGGCTGGCTCGACACCGTCAACGACCTCCCGCAAGCGCTGCTCGCGGCCCGCTTCGCGCTCCAGGAGGATTCGCTGTTCATCGGCGCGGTTTCGGGGGGAGACAGTCTTCCGGCGCTCAGAGCAGCGATGCGTGCCGCGGACGAAGAAATGGGCGCGGCGTCACCGCATGCACACCCGCGG
>JBKPKZ010000150.1:0-33692 GCA_046731355.1 Pseudomonadota bacterium
ATCGTGCTCGCGCTTCTGATGCTCGTCCGCGGCTTCGCCGACGCGATCATGATGCGGGCACAGCAGTCGCTCGCGATCGGCGCGTCGCAAGGCTATTTGCCGCCCGAGCATTACAACCAGATCTTCTCCGCTCACGGCACGATCATGATCTTCTTCGTGGCGATGCCGTTCGTCATCGGCTTCATGAATTTCGTGGTGCCGCTGCAACTGGGCGTCCGCGACGTCGCCTTTCCGACGATGAACAACGTCAGCTTCTGGCTGACCGCGTCGGGCGCCTTGCTCGTCAACCTCAGCCTGTTCATCGGCGAGTTCGCAAGGACCGGCTGGCTGGCCTTTCCGCCCTTGAGCGAGAAGGAATTCTCCCCCGGTGTCGGGGTCGATTACTACCTCGTCGCGCTCCAGATATCGGGGGTCGGGACGGTGCTGACGGCCGTCAATTTCGTGACGACGATCCTCAAGATCCGTGCTCCGGGCATGAGCTACCTTCGGATGCCGGTGTTCTGCTGGACGTCGCTTGCATCCAACCTCCTGATCCTCGCCGCATTCCCGGTGCTGACGGTCAGCCTCGCCCTCCTGATGCTCGACCGCTACCTCGGCTTCCACTTCTTCACCAACGACGGTGGAGGAAACTCGATGCTCTACATGAACCTGATCTGGGTCTGGGGGCATCCGGAGGTCTACATCCTCGTCCTGCCGGCGTTTGGAATCTACTCGGAAGTGGCCGCGACATTCTCGGGCAAGCCCCTGTTCGGCTACCGCTCGATGGTCTTCGCGACGCTCGCGATCTGCATCGTCTCGTTCATGGTCTGGCTGCACCACTTCTTCACCATGGGGGCAGGGGCCAACATCAACGCGATCTTCGGCATCGCCAGCATGATCATCGGCATTCCAACGGGCGTGAAGATCTACAACTGGCTGTTCACCATGTACGGCGGCCGGGTCCGGTTCACGGTGCCCGTCTACTATTTGATCGGCTTCATGCTGACCTTCGTGATCGGCGGCCTCACCGGAGTCCTGCTTGCGATCCCGCCGGTCGACTTCATTGTCCACAACAGCCTTTTCCTGGTCGCCCACTTCCACCAGGTGATCATCGGCGGAGTCGTGTTCGCACTGATGGCGGGCTACACCTACTGGTTCCCGAAAGCCTTCGGGTTCACCCTCGACGAGCGCATCGGAAAGTGGATCTTCTGGTGCTGGTTCATCGGCTTCCATCTCGCCTTCATGCCGCTTTACGTCCTCGGCTTCTGGGGTGCGACGAGGCGGATGCAGCACATCCCCGATCCAACCTGGGCGCCGTGGCTGAACGTCGCGTTCGTGGGCGCCGCGATCATCGGGGTCGGGATCGTCCTGACGGTCGTCCAGCTTCTCTATTCGATCAAGACCCGCGACCAGAGGATGGACGTCACCGGCGATCCCTGGGACGGTCGGACGCTCGAGTGGCTGACCCTGTCGCCGCCGCCGCACTATAATTTCGCGGTGCTTCCCGACGTTCACGGCGAGGAGGCCTATTGGACGCGCAAGCAGACCGCGATCAAGATGGACGCGCTGATCAAGGAGCCGGACTACCAGCCGATCGAAATGCCCTTGAGTACGCCGGTCGGAGTGATCTGCGCCTTCTTCGCCTCGGTCTGCGGGTTCGCGGTCATCTGGCACATCTGGTGGCTCGCCATCCTCGGCCTCATCGGCGCCTTCGCGGTCTTCGTCTGGTACGCCTGGCAGGATGAGCATGAGCACATCATCCCGGTCGACGAGGTCCGGAAGAACGCTCGCGAGCGCCGCCGAATCCGAATGGAACACCTCCACAGCCTGAGCCAGTCCACATGACCTCCAGTGAAGCGCCTGCAATCGGGCTGACGCATGGCGGCTCGGAAGACACCGGCCACCCCCACCGCGGGCCGGAATCGAAGAGCATCGTCGTCCCCTACGGTTTCTGGCTGTTCGTCCTCTCGGACATGGTTCTCTTCTCGGCCCTGTTCGCGACCTATGCAGCGCTTGTGACCGCGACGGATGGCGGCCCCACCACCAACCAGTTGTTCGACCGCACTCTCGTCGCGATCGAGACGGTAGCGCTGCTGTTGTCGAGCTTCACCTGCGGCCTCGCCATGATCGCTGCAAAGCGCAAGAACATGACCTGGACGCAGGGGTGGCTGCTGGTCACCGGCCTGCTCGGAGCGGTCTTCCTGTTCATCGAGCTCTACGAGTTTGCGAAGATGGTCGCCGAAGGGGCGCCGCCGCAGCGGAGCGCCTTCCTCTCGTCCTTCTTCACGCTCGTCGGCTGTCACGGAGCCCACGTCACCGCCGGCCTGTTGTGGATCGGGACGATGATGGCCCAGATCTGGGCCAAGGGCTTCAAGGAGCACATCGTCCGGCGGCTCCTTTGCCTCAGCATCTTCTGGCACGCCCTCGACATCATCTGGGTCGCCATCTTCACCATCGTCTATCTGATCGGGACGCTTCCATGACCGAGAACGAAGACCATCTCCTCGACGTCGCGCCGGGTCAGCCGCACGACAATATCGTCAGCGAGACCTGGGCCTACGTCATCGGCCTCGGCCTTGCGCTCCTCCTCACTGGAATCTCGTTCTGGGTCGCGTCCACGGGGGTCCTGTGGGGCCCGGGCGTCGCGGTCGGCCTGGTCGTCCTCGCCATCGCCCAGATGGGCGTCCACCTCGTCTTCTTCCTCCACATCACGAGTGGCCCTGACAACACCAACAACGTGCTCGCGCTCGCGTTTGGAGTGCTGATCGTGTTCCTGGTGATGATCGGCACGATCTGGATCATGTCGCACATGAACGCCAACATGATGCCCGGCCCGGAGATGACGAACCTCCAGATGCAGCACTGAGGCGTCGGGTCGAATGTCGGCTTTCGACTCAAAAGCGGACATTGGCCATTGCCATCGATCCTCTAGGTACATGTCCTGAGACGTTACCCGACTGTGATGAGCTAGTGGTGTAGCCTTCCTAGGCCGAATGGAAGTCCGAGATGCGCTGGTACAGGATCCCCGTTGAAGATGAGATTCCTGCGGAGGAATATCTTGAACGCGCAAAGCGGCTTCATGCCGTCGCGGAGGACCTTCCGCCAGCAATCGGTGCGCGCTTCGAAGAAATGGCGGTAGATGCCGTGGAGATTGCGAACCAGAAGATGTTCGACGTTCACGCTTAATCTGAGTGATGCGCAGCGGCCAAGGTCCGCTTTCCACCCAATCCCTGCCGCTGGGCCGGCCGTGGAGGCACTCGTTGCCGGCGCTACGCGCCTAATTGTCGGAGATCTGAAGTCGCCAGGTCCCGCCTCAATGAAGCCGGCGTTGCACCGGTGATCGACCTGACGGATCGCGTCATATGCGACTGGTCCGAGAACCCGCACTCCGCCGCGATCTGGCTCATTGGAATGGTCGTGCCCATCAGCAGCTCGATTGCGTGATGCGTTCGCTGCGTTAGGCGATAACGCGCCGCGCTGATTCCGAAGACATTCGCAAAGCCTCTGCCGACGGTCCCGGGGTGGAGTCCATGCTTCTCCGCCCAGGATTCAAGACAGAGCACCGGATCGAGGCGAAGCGCCTGTGCGAGCGCGTCCGGCCAATCGAACGTTTCGGCACAGCGAACGCCCAAGCCCGAGGCAAAGACGTCCAGAGCCTCGTGCACGTCCTTCTCGGCTAATTGCACGACGGCGTCCGCATCCTCCAGCCTGGCCAGCGTGGGACCGCGCCACTGGTGCGGCAATGGAAGCACGAGAACCTCGGCACCTGGCCGATGAAACAGGTCGAGATGACTTTCAAACGCCCGGTGAAAAATGACGTCGCCGGCGCTCACGCGATGGCGCCCGGTGTCTCCCGCTTCATCATATCCGCCGGCCAGAACCACGGCAGCGAACGGCTCGCGATGACAGTGCCGAGGAAGCCTTTCGGCAGCGGCATGCCGCATCCTGCCGGGCGCGGCGCACCGGAACGGAGCGTGTGAATTTCGTTCAAGACCCGCCATCCAAGCCCTGGGTACGGACCCGACCCTGAATAAACAATGGATCGCAATATGCCGGGTTCAATCGCTTTCCTGCTCCTTGCCGCGCCGGCGGTCGCCGCCAGCGCGGCCAGTGCGCCGTCGGTCGAAAGCATCCTTGCGGCCAATCGCGAAGCAGTCGGCGCTGTGCCTCTCCAAGGTACTCTGACTCTGGCTTACACGCAGAAACAGAGCGGCCTCAGCGGAACGGCGGTGCACACCGTCGATCTCGCCACGGGCGCATTCATAGAACGCTCCGAATCCAGCGTGGTCAGTGAAGCCCGCGGCTTTGACGGGCGCATCCCGTGGCAGACCGAGGTGTCCGGTGTGAGCACGGACCAACTCGGAGGCGATCGCGTTCCGGTCGCAGTCAATCAGGCCTACCGCAACGCAAACTGGTGGTGGCGGGCCGATCGCGGCGGAGCGGAGATCGTCTACATCGGGCGCGACAATTTGGGCGGACAAGCCGCCGACCATTTAGCAGTGACCCCGCGAGGCGGCCATCGTTTCGAGGCGTGGTTCGATGTGCACAGCCACATGCTCGTGCGCACCGCGGAGCCGCAGCAATTCTTCCACACGAAGACGACGTACAGCGACTATGCGCCGATTTCCGGGGCGATGATCGCGCACTCCTGCACGATCGATTTCGGCACTGGCGACCCGACAGAGCTGCATCTGAAGCACGCTGAATTCCGTGCGCGGCCGCTCGCAGCTTATTCGATGCCCTCCGCCCGGCCGGCAGGCGGGCATATCGAAGGCGGGGGGAAATCCGTCACACTGCCGATCACGCTCCTCAACAATCATGTCTACATCCAGGCGCGCATCAACGGCAAAGGTCCCTACACATTCATCGTCGACACAGGCGGACACACTCTAATTGCGCCGCGCGTGGCCAGGGAAGTCGGCCTCAAGGTCGTCGGGGCAGGCGCCTCCAGCGGCGCCGGTGAAAAGACTGGGACGCTCGGGTTCGCCCGCTACCACGAGATTGCACTGGGCGCAGTTCGGCTGACCGATCAACCTGCCTTCGTCACCGACATTTACGATGCATCGATCGAAGGTATCCCCGTCGATGGAATGGTAGGTTTCGAGTTGTTCGCGCGCTTCGCGGTCCAAATCGATTACGGCGCAAAGACGATGACAATCACCGATTTCGATGCATTTAGCGATCGGAACGCCGGCACGCGCATTCCCTTCAAATTCTACGATCATTTACCCGCGGTCGATGGTTTCATCGACAATCTGCCCGCGCGCTTCGACATCGATACCGGCTCGAGGGCCGAAGTCGACGTCACCAGCCCCTTCGCAGGAAGCCACGAGCTTCGCAGCCGGTATCAGCCCGGGATCAGTGCAATCACTGGCTGGGGCGTGGGTGGTGCGTCGCTTTCCTATGTCGTGAGGATGCCCTCGCTGACGCTGGGCGGGGTGAAGGTGCCGAGCGTTGTCGCCGGGCTTTCCGAGGCCAAGGCGGGGTCGTTCAGCGACCCCAGCTATGACGGAAACATTGGAAGCGGCCTGCTCAAGCGCTTCGTGGCCACGTTCGATTACAGCCACCACGCGATGTACCTTAAGCCGCTCGACCCGCAACCCGCAGACGCCGGCGCGTTCGATCGGTCCGGGATGTGGATCAACGCCTCGGATGCCGGTCCTGTCGTCGAGCAAGTTTCGCCCGGCGGGCCGGCAGAACAGGCAGGCCTCATCAAGGGTGACGTTATCACCGCCATCAACGGCAAGGCTTTCAGGCCGGAAGAGTTGTCCGATGTTCGAACGATGTTGAAGACTCTTCCGGCCGGATCTACCGCTGAGCTCTCGATCCGGCGTAACGGACGAGAGCAGACGATCGGTGTCCGATTGCGCGATCTGATCTAGTTTCAGATGGGGATCGCCTTCTTTCGAGTCCCAATTTCTGGTTTCGACCCAAAGCAGACATTCGTCAGCTACCGGACGTGGCTCACCTTTCCAAGGCCACAGGTGATCGTAAATGTGACTGGTCTTAATCGCCCGCACGCATTCATCGCCGGAGGAAGTGCGTTGTACTGCAGTCGAGAGGAGACGAGTTATGCGTAGGCGCTTTATTGTAGCGACGGCCATCGCCGCGCTCGCGACCGCGCCAGCCTTGGCGCAAGGCCGCAGCGGTGGTGCTGGCGGCGGTCCGGGAGGCGGCATGGGTGGCGGGCCTCCCATCAGTCCTCCGGGGCAAATGGGCGGAGGTATGGGCACCTCTGACTATGCCAAGGGCATAGCCTCGCAGCGAGGCGAGTTTGGCAGGACCTTCGCTCAGCAGCGAATGACGGCTGACCAACGCCGAATCCAAGCGCAACAGTATCAGGCACTCGCGCAGCAGCGTCGAGCGCAGGCGATGGCGACCGCTCAAAACGCGCGCGGTGGCGCTGCCCTGACACAAGAGGACGCGAAGCGCATTCGCGCGGCCCTGAAAGAAGACATGGAAGCGTGGCGCGATACGTTCCAGGTCGGTCGCACCGACTGGCAGGCCATGCGAAACCAGTGGTTGCTTGATCGTGACGCGCTGACGCCTCAGCAGTGGGCACAGCAAAGGGCGCAATGGTTCGCCGCGCGTGATGCATGGATCGTCCAGCAGAGAACTTGGGCGAGCACCAGGCGCCGTTAGCACCGTCGGAACCGAAGGTTCAGGGTCGGGCGTAAGTCCGACCCTTTTTTCATGTGCCTTCAAGCGTCCGCTTTCCACACCCAAAGGACACATTAGAACTTTTGTTCGGCTGAGAGGTTTTTCTGCCGCGAGGGCGAGCCAAAAGGACCTCCTGATGAATCGATCAATTATTCCTGCGATCGCGATCACCGTCGCATTGGGCGCGTTAGGCAGTCCCGCGCGTGCGCAGGTCGGCAACGACGTGAAGTGCTTGCTTGCCAGCAATCTGTTCGCCCACTCCGCAAAGGATCCGAAGGTCCGAGTGTCGGCTGAGGCCAGCAAGTTCTTCTATCTCGGTCGCGTCTACGGACGGCTGGACGCAACTCAGCTTAAAGCGCAGATGCTGGCCCAACAAAAATCGATCACCAAGAACAACGCCGGACAAACTATGAATGGCTGCGCCAGACAGATGGAAGCGGGAGTCAAGATGGTTCAGGCCGTCACTCAGGAGCTGACCAAGGCGAAGGCGAAGTAGCGCTGCCTAATACATAATGGTCGGTACCGTCGGCTTTCCAACCCTTCCTGCCGCTAGACCGTAAGGGCGCCGTTCGACCATTGCGGACATTCCCCAGCAAGGGAGCGGACGTCGAGCCTCGCCTGTTTGGCGCTCGCTCGCAGGCGAGTTCCTCGTCGGGACCTTGAACGAGGCGACGCTCTATGATCGCATGGCTGCAAGGGTCGAAGCCAACACAGAGGACAGCAATAACTTCAGGAACCTTGTGACTGTGCTGGCAGAGGAGCGCATCGGGCCGGCGGTCAAGGCACCAATGGCGTTCACGAAGGGCGCCTTTCGCAACAGCGAAGACTGATCTCGCGAGCTAGGCCCGAGGAAAAACGACGCGGCCACTATGTAGGTGTTCCGTTTCCGGAAATAACCCTAAAGACGTTCGCGTGTGTCGCACATGCGGGGAGTCCTCGTGGGAGCGTCACAATTTAGCGCTAAAACAGATTCAGACGCGATGAGGCGAGTGGCCCAACGCGCACAAGGTCTGTTGGTGCGTCGGGCCATTCTGCCCGGAAACATTATCCCGCTCGACGAGCGCCTCGCTGCCGCGGGCATCAATAACGCGGCGGCGCTTGATGCGCTGATCTACGGCGATCGCCGGGCCGCGCGCCACAGACTGGGCCTTAGCACGCTGGCAGAGACGGACCGAATCATCAGCGCATTGGACCGAGCTCGCAAAGAGCTGAAAAGGGAGTCGCCTCCGCCGGTGGCTTAATCGATGCGGAGAAATTGTAGAGACTCGCAGCTAGCCACTAGCGAAGCATCCGCTTTTGAACCCATTGCGGACATTAGAGGACTGTTGAATGCGTGCGGCCCTACTTCTCCCGGCGAGCCGCAACCTCTTCCTTCCTCTCCTAGAGATATCCGTCCGTGACTTTCTCTATGGTGCGGGCATCCCTGCCGCGCTAAAGCACCGCCGCAGCCGGGGGCCTGTTCGGAAGCAACGCCTGACCGAGGGTAGTGGTGAAACGGCTGATTGCATTACTGGTTCTGACGTGCGCCGCCGCTTCGGCTGCCGCACGACCTGCAAATGACCTGCCCGTCACGTTGAGGGCAGCTACGCTCGGACCCGGCCAATACGTCTGGGAATCGAGGAGTGCTTCGACGGGCCCCCTGTTTGTGGTCATCAATCTCGGGTCGCAGCGCGCCATGGTCTACCGGGACGGCGTTCTCATTGCTGCCTCGACGATCTCGACCGGCAGCAAGGATCGCGAGACACCGACAGGCGTGTTCCCCATCCTCGAAAAGCAACTCATGCATCGGTCCAGCACGTACGACAATGCACCGATGCCCTACATGCAGCGCCTCACGCCGAAGGGCGTCGCATTGCATGCAGGCAATCTGCCGGGATTCGCGGCCTCGCATGGTTGCATCCGCCTACCGACGGGCTTCGCGAAGCTGCTCTACGGAGCCACTCAGATCGGCACGCCGGTCATGATCATAGATTCAGCGCAGATCGCCGAGCAGCAGCGGAGGATGGACGAATTCGTGCGCGCCAACAATGAATTCGTCCGGCAGAGGGCGGAGCAGCAGGCGGCGGCGGACCGAGCGCTTGCCGAATTCGAGAGGGCGAAGGCGGAGCACGAGGAGGCCGTGCGGCGACACAAGGCTGAAATGGAGAAGCTCAAATCGGACGTTGCATCGAAATAGTTCTGCGTCCGCTTTCCACGCATTGCAGACATTAGGTCATCTTCGGGGTCGCGAGGATGGCTGGTGGATAAGCAAACGGCTCGGAAAAGGAGGCCGAGCCGTTCGTTGGGGACCAGTTCTGTTTGATCAATGGTGTTCGAGTCCCGCAGTCGCTTTACCACAACCCTATCGAAAAGGCGCGTGGATCGAATTCCGCTGTCCACCCAAAGCTGCCATTAGCGGCCGTTATCAAACGCCTATCAGCTTGGCGGGCATTTTCGCCGCCTGTGACAATGAAGCGCTTAGGGCTGTTGGACCGGGCAGACCGTCTCGTCAAATTCGTCCAATTGAGCCAACAAGGCGCCTAAATCGCTCACGTGCGGGTCGGAAATCAAACCCTGATCGAAAAGAGCCTTCGCAACATTTCCGAGGCCGAGACGTGGATTGGTTTGGCTCGATGAATGTTCCCCAATCCCGCGATCAGCACGGGCGAATTGCGAGGTCACTACGCCCCAGCAATTCATGGGCACGCTGCCATCGGGCACCGCTGATGCCGCGCTCGGGATCGCAAGGGCTGGCATGGCCACCAGCAAGAGAGTCAGACTTGGCTTTCGCATGGGCTGTCTCCTAGTGCGACTATATTGGGCAGTTTGAGCAGGTTGGCTCAATTCAACCAATCCAGACTGATGGCCGCGAGAAGGGGTTCATGAGAAGCCCCTTAGGAATACGTCATTCCAATACGCCTGGCGTGCGAAGAAGCTAGTTATCGAAAGATATGAACACGTTGCGTGATGTCCTATGCAGTATTCAGGATGCCCGCTTTCCACCCAAAGCTGCCATTAGCGAAGCATCGGCCTTCAACCCATCGGACATGACAAATCAGAATTTGGCTACGCTACATGAGCGACATTCGCAGGCGCCGACCTCAGCGTTTCAGAGAAGGAACGGGCCATCAATAGCAATGCCGCAACGTGCGTCATAACCAGAACCGGAACGTAGAGGATGGGAATCAGATAGGCTGGCCCCAGCTGACCCGACACCTCAGGCAGGTGCAGCCGCACCGCATGATAGTAGGCCGTACCGAGGTCCACCAAACCGACCAGGTTGAAGGCTACAACCGAAGACCAGAACAGCGGCCGGACCCGGAACGAAACGAGCGCGAGCATGGCGAGGAGTGCAGTCGCCAGGTCTCCCCAGGCTGCTGGAACCGCAAAACCGGAGGGAACGTCCGGACCGATCACCCCCGGAAGAATGAACACCAACCCGAAGAAGCGAAAACTGTGAAGCGTCGCGATCGCCCGATTGGCGTCGGCGACGTCCATGGAGCGAAGCCTTGGCCAGACATAGGTGCCAAAGCAGAGGGCCCACGCCGCATATCCCAGTACGAGATGAATGTTGAAGATGACTGCGGGCTGCATTGGATCCTCCAACTCTGAAGTGTTGGAAGCCCATCTAAGCCTGCTTTGATTATTCTTGTATTGGCTGTAATCGCGATAGGCTGTGAAGTTGAACTACACAGTCCGGCGCGGAGCGCTCGAGGGCGTCGAGGCATTCCTCGCGACCGCGAGAAACCGCAGTTTCCGACGTGCCGCCATGGAACTAGGAGTAACACCGTCGGCGGTGAGCCAGGCCGTTCGCGCCCTTGAGGCCCGGGTGGAAGTAGCATTGCTGTTTCGAACAACGAGGAGCGTCGGCCTGACCGAGGCTGGACAAAGGTTCTTCGATCGGGCTGCCCCTGCATTCGAAGAGTTGCGCGCGGCCTTCGATGCGGCACGGGATCTCAGCCAAGGGCCGACAGGCTTGCTGAGACTCTCGGTTCCGAAGGGCGTGGTGCCTCTCCTTCTTGAGCCGGTCTTTGCGTCATTCTGCAGTGCATTTCCCGGTATCGAGCTGGAGATCGTCGCGACCGATGAATTGATCGACCTTGCGGAGAAGGGATTTGATGCCGGTATCCGGCTCGGCGAGCTCATCGCACCGGACATGGTCGCGGTGCGTCTCACTCCACCCTTTCCATATGTCGTCGTCGCGAGCCCATCGTATCTTGAGCGGCGCGGGGAGCCGAAGCGGCCAGAAGATCTGCGTCACCACAGCTGTCTGCGACTACGTCGCTCCAGCGGTGCAATTGCACAATGGACGTTTCAGGAGGGGAACCAGGCCCTCGAGGTGGTCGTGTCGGGGCCGTTGATTGCGGGAGATTATTCGACACTCGTCGGGGCGGCCGCTCAAGGATTGGGATTGGCGCAAGTCCCATCGCCCCTTGCAGCGTCGGCCCTGGCGGACGGGAGGCTGAAGGGCGTTCTGCAGGACTTTGCCACGGCGACGCCGGGGGTGTTCCTCTATCACCTCGGCAAACGGCAGGTGCTCCCGAAGCTGCGCGCCTTTATCGATCATGTGAAACCCGGAAGCTGAGAGAAAAGAATGCAGGTATTGAGGATTGCAGCCTGCTCGCTGGCGCTGCTCACGATAGGCGCGTCAGAACCAGTCGGAGTCCAATATTCTGATTACACGGCCGACTTCGATCATTTCGAGGCACGAACAAAGGGCATGCCGGCGGATGTCCGCGTGGACCAGTTCCGGCGTGAGTTCGACCGTGTCCGCCCGGGACTCTATGCCGACGCCAATCAGGAACGGCTCAACCGCCGAATCCTGAGATCGCTCGAGGAGTTTCCGGCACTGCGACCGGCATATCGTTCGGTCGTTCAGCGATTTGGACCTGCCCTATCGCAAGCAGTGCGGCGTTTCAGGCTCGTCTTCCCGGATTTCTCTCCGCCGCTTCCAATCATCCTCGCTCATGAGCTCGGCGTACGCGACGGCGGGACGGACTTTGTCGAAGGTCAAAAGGTCATGCTCTTCGGTGCAGACGTGATCGCCAAATTACATGACGACGACTCATTGCAGCCCTTCCTCGAGCATGAACTGTTCCACCTGGAGCATGCGAGGCATTTCGCCGATTGCGACAAATTCTGGTGCCTGCTTTGGCAGGAGGGTCTCGCGACCTACGCCGCATCGGCGATGACACCGGGCGCGACCGATCACGAGCTATTGCTCGATCAACCGCAACCCCTTCGGAAGCTGACCGATCCCCATTGGAAGGAAGCGCTGTGCCTCATCGCCGAGCAATTCGATAAGACTGACGAGGACGCCATTTCGATGGCGTTTACGGGCGGGGAGACGGCATCCGACTTACCGCGCCGCTTCGGATATTACGTGGGGTTTCGAGTGGCCGCCGAAGCTGCCGGGCAGCATAGATTGCAGGAGCTGGCGCGGCTCGACGATGAGCATGCGCGGCCAGTTGTAGCAAAGGCAGTCGGGGCGCTAATCGCGAAGGCTGGAGCTTCGTGCCGCCCGCCTTTACCGCGACTTACAAATCAAGGCGCGTAAGGTCTGCTTTCCAGCCGCGCGCGGAGCCGCGTAGAGCCTCAGTCAGTTCACAGGAACTCCAAGCCTCGGGCGAATGTGGCGCTCGAATGCGGACTTCGAGCCCGCAAGCCTGACGGGCGCGGCTTAATGGTAGCTTTCAACCCATTCCTCCCATTAGGCGCTTAGGCTTGCCTGCCGACACAGTGCGGGTTTTGCGATAAGGGTGAAGGATGGAACTGCATGGAAGCATTGCGAACAATCTGACATCGGCCGTTCAGAGCGCTCGACGATTGAGGGGCCATCCGGTTCACGCCGACACGCTAGGTCACTGGGCAGACCTTCTTGCACATGCTCGGCAGGCGCTTGCCGAAGGCTCGACGGAGCCAATCACGAACCTTGTTCTAGAACTCGAAAACGAGCTGGCCGAGCGAACTGCCTGAATGCCCGCTTTCTACCCATTGCGAACATCCGTGTCCGGAATACACTAATGACACGGAGGCCTTGAGATCACCGATCAGGCCTCGAGTTCGTTGCAGTGCGGGAGTTCCCCATAAGGCGGCTTGTATCCGTGGCGATCGTATAGACTCCGCGTCACAGTCGAGAGCCCGCTAGTTCCGAAATCGACGCGCGCGTATTCCGCGCCTGTCTCCTCGGTCTTCGTCCGGCATATGCCTTTAGCCATGGCGGTCTCCATCCTTTGCGCAACGCATATAGGAGACACAGGCGAATGTCCGCTTTCTAGCCAAAGCGGACTTTAGACGGTGTGGCGGGGTAAAGACTGCGCCTGGCCTTTACGCAGTCGGTGCCCAAGACCCTGGGCGCGGTCAGCCATCGCCTCTGGAACCCCTCTCGGGGCTGCCCTTCCCCCCGCCACAATCAGTCAGATAGATTTTCGAGCGGCAGCATTCCAGCCGTTGCAGACATTCGTGGATCGAATGAGGGGAACGGCGCTCCCTACCGCCCGTTACCAACGTCGCGGGAACAGGAGTTCTGTCATGAACAATAATGTGGTTTCAGCCGTATTCGACAACCGAGAAGAAGCACGCCGCGCAGTCACCGAGCTGCGTAACGCCGGCATACCCGAGGAAGCGATCTCGCTCCTCGGAAGTCCGGATGATGAAAATGAAATCCACGACGACGAGGACGGAGCGAGCAAAGCCTCGGTTGCCGGCGCAGTAGCTGGTGGAGGCGTCGCGGGAGCGCTCCTAGGTGTCGCTGCGCTTGCAATTCCAGGTGTTGGCCCGTTGGTGGCAGCTGGAGCAATCGCGACATCCGCCGTACCTACCGCGGCCGCCATCGGTGCGGCCGCTGGAGCTACGGGTGGCGCAATCTCTCGTATGCTCAGCGACCATGAAGTCGAGGGTCGCGATGCCGAGTATTATGAGGAACACATCAGTCGCGGCGGGATCTTCGTATCGGTGGATACGCGTCTGGTCGAAGGGACGGCCGAGAGCGTGCAGATAATACTCGAGCGGTGCGGCGGGCACAGCGCATCCAACCCGAGAGTGACGGCCAGTTAGTTTCAATTGGCTCCCGCGGCATCAGTGCTGCGGGAGCTACTTCTGCAACTCGCGATGCGAGGCCATGGAACCCGAAGTCAATTCTTTGCGGTCAGCTTTCCTCTCATTGCGGACGTGCCTGCGCTCAGACCGTGCTATATTGAACGGAAGTAGGAGGCGGCCATGACCGGCATTCTCGACAAATTTCACGTTGAACATGGCATTCACGGCGCAAAAGTGATTGCGCGCTCACTGCAGCTTACAGCTGACTGCAGCTCGGATGCCGAAGTCGACACAGCCGTAGACATGCTCAAGGACGACCTTGATGCATGCGCGAGTGAGATGAAGCGCTTGCTCCAACTCAACAACAGGGGCTCGTTGTTCGAGGGGTGGCCGTCCGCCAATGACGATGCGGTCCAGGCCTAAGAACTCCACGCCCGCACATTGGCGAAGCGACTACCGTCAGCCGATGAACCAAGACCGTGCGATAGCGCCGGCGAAGGTAGCCGGCTCGCTTTTGGCTGCGAGCGTGCTCCAATCAACGGCCCCTGCAACTCCCGCGACTACGTCAGCTTGAAGGGCCCAACGACCGGCGGCGCCGGGCGTGGTTGTAACTTAAAGGGGAGCGACCCAATCGCTACAGTAAGATGGTGAAGCGGCTGACGTTGCCCTTTGTCTTCTTGGTGGTGCTGGTGCTTGCAGCGGGGACCGCGTGGCAGCTGTGGCCCGTCCAGATCATGGTCCTGGCCTACCGCTTCACGCACCCCCTAGAGGCCAACCGAGCAGTGCATTGGGAGGAGGGGCCGACAAGGCCCCCAGCCGGCATACGCCCGCCGAACATCGTGCTGATCGTGGCTGACGACCTCGGCATCAACGACATCACGACCGAGGGCCCGGGTACCGGCGTCGCCAACGGGCTCGTCCCGACACCCAATATCAACGCCATCGCACGAGAAGGCGCCGACTTAACCGTCGCTTACGCCGCCAACGCCACCTGCTCCCCTTCTCGCGCCGCATTGATGACCGGACGCTATCCTCAGCGTTTCGGCTTTGAGTTCACGGCCGTCCCCGACCAGCTTGCGAAGTATGTCCCGCAATATTCTCCACAGGACCGGCCGTACCCGACGATCTACCACGAAAATCTCCGGAGCCAGGTACCGCCGATGGCGAAGATGGGCATGCCCTCGAATGAGCTGACCATCGCCGAAGTGCTGAAGGGTCGGGGCTATCACACCATTCACCTTGGCAAATGGCATCTTGGAGAAGCCCACGGGATGCGACCCGAAGATCAAGGTTTCGACGAGAGCCTCGGCTTCTTGCCGGCCGCGTCCAAATATGAGCCGGACACGGCCTCGATCAACGCCAGGCTTCCCGGCGACCCGCTTGATCGCTTTCTATGGCTCGCGCTCTCGGATGGTGTCCAGCTGAACGGCGGCCGGCCATTCCACGCCGCCGAATATATGACTGACTATCTCAGTGATGAAGCGGCTGCGGCGATCAGGGCCAACCGCAACCGGCCCTTCTTCATCTACCTCGCCTTCAATGCGCCCCATACGCCCTTCCAGGCAAAGGAGGCCGACTATGACGCGCTTGGGTCAATCAAGGACCGCCGCACCCGCGTTTACGGAGCAATGATCCGGGCGCTCGATCGCGGGGTGGGCCGGGTAAGAACGGCGCTGAAGGCGCAGGGCGTTGATGGCAACACGATCCTTATATTCACCAACGACAATGGTGGCGCATGGTATGCGGATCTGCCGGACGTCAACAAACCCTATCGCGGCTGGAAGGGCACCTTCTTCGAAGGCGGCATCCGCGTGCCGTTCTTCATCAGCTGGCCGGGCAGGATCTCGCCTGGACAGCGGCTGGCAATGCCGATCGGGCATATCGACATCCTGCCGACGCTCGCAGCGGCAGCCGGCGCGCCGCTCCCCGCGGAGCGCAGGATCGATGGCATCAACCTCCTGCCGTTCCTTGCACAACCCGCAAAGCCGCACGCCGGACGAACATTGTTCTGGCGCTCGGGCAGCTATGAGGCAGTTCGCGACGGTGACTGGAAGATGCAGGTTTCTCGAAATCCCCCACGGATTTGGCTGTTCGATCTCGCGACCGACCCGACCGAGCGCACCGACCTTTCAGTACGACGGACGGACGTGGTCGAGCGCCTCCGCTTCGATCTCGCCCGTCACGATCGGGAGCTTGCCAAGCCCCTTTGGCCCGCACTCCTGGAGGAGCCGATCCGGATCGACGTTCCCGCCGACGCGCCGTGGAGGCCGGGGCAGCAATATGTCTATTGGCCGAACTAATGGTTTGAAGCTCGTTTGAGCGGCATGTCCCGAGCGCCGAAGAAGCAGAACGGCGTGAGGCACTAAACCCATCGTTCGTCGACGCGTCGTTCATCGCGACACTGACAAGTGTCCGGGCTCCCCATTGCGAACATTGCGAACCATCGGCATTTCTAACCTGCGTCAAATACGGGCGAAGCATAAATGCAGACTGAGGGGGGAACCAATGCGGGCTGCTGCCTGGTTAATTGGAGTGTGCTTTCTGGGATCTACGGCCGCGGCTGCCGAAAACGATCAGGTGCAGAGGGGGCCGGTTCCCGACTGGGCGTCTCTCTCCGAACTCATGCCGGTACCCCAAGGGGCTTCTGGGCTCATGTTCGTCCGACGAAATGATGCCTTGGTCCATCTCGATCAGCAAGGGGAGGCGCAGTACCAGGGGTATCGCGTCAAATTACTCCATTCCAACGCGCTGCAACTGGGTAACATTGCCATCGTTTGGAATCCTGCCGCTGGCTCCCCGGTCGTGCACCTCGTCAGGATTTACCGCCAAAACGAAGTGATCGACGTCCTCCAGAAGGCATCCTTCGAAGTCCTGCGCCGCGAGGATCAACTCGAAGCCGCACGTCTCGACGGCCTGCTGACTGCGGTCCTTCGCGTTCCCGACCTGCGCGTCGGCGATGAGCTTGAGGTCGGACTGACCATCCGTTCGAAGGATCCTACCCTTGGCGGGAAAAGTGCGGGCGTGCTCACACTCGCACCTTCGCCGGCGCCAGGCCGATTCAGACTCGGTTTGAGCTGGACTGACGGCCAAGAGCCACATCTCAAAATGACTCCTGACATGGCGGCGGTTGCGAAGCGCAGCGACCATGCGGTTACATTCGGATTCGATAATCCAACCATGCTCGCGCCGCCCAAGGATGCGCCGCCGCGCTACCAATGGCAGCGTACTGTCGAATATAGCGACTTTCCCGACTGGGTCTCGATCTCAAGCCACTTTTCACCCTTGTTCAACAAGGCGGGGCAGTTCGGGTCGAACTCGCCGCTTCAGGCTGAAGTGAAACGTATTGCTTCGGCCCACGCGCAACCTTTCGATCGCGCTAGCGCCGCTTTGAAGTTGGTCCAGCAGGAAGTCCGTTACATCTATGTGGGATTGAATGGTGGAAACCTGACACCAGCGTCGGCTGATGAGACGTGGCGGCGACGCTACGGCGACTGCAAGGGGAAAACGGTGCTTCTCCTGGCTTTGCTTTCTCAACTTGGAATTGAGGCCGAACCGGTGCTGGTGAGCAATTCCCAGGTCGATGACGGAACTGACTCCCGGCTGCCGAATCCCGGGTTGTTCGATCATGTGCTGGTCCGTGCTCGTATCAATGGGACCGTTTATTGGCTCGACGGCACGCTTCCCGCGGTTGCCGGACCAAGCGCGACGCCGGTGGTTCCTTATCGGTGGGTTCTTCCTCTAACCGAGCGTGGCAGTTCAATAGAGCATCTGGAATGGCACGCCCATGAAATTCCTGATGAGGTCACGCTGTTCGATATTGACGCGCGTGCTGGTTTCGATGTGCCTGCGCAAATCACGAGCACGATGATTGTTCGTGGCATCAAGGGTCTCGAGCAGCAGGTCCAGTTTTCAGGAGTGACTCCAGAGCAGCTGCTGACTGCTATGCAACAGGAGATGGTTGGCAGCACCTGGCAAACGATCGAAAAAGTCCAATGGCGCTACGAGGACAAGACACGGGCAAGTGTGCTGACCATTAGCGGCACAGGTACTGTGGATTGGGAGGATGAGGACGGAGGGGGGAAGTCGCTCACGCTACCCGGCGGTGGCTTCAATCCGCCTGAAAAGCGGGTTCGACCCGCCGAACAAAGTCAGGACGCACCGTTCTATAACGAAGACCCAGACTTCAGTTGCTACGTGACGACCGTACGGTTGCCCAAATCCACGCAAACCTCACGTTGGTCTTTCAACAGCACTTTCGACACCCGGTTGTTCGGCAAGAGGTTTTATCGCGCATTCGGGATGCGTGAGGGCGAGATAAGCATGATCCGAGGCTCCCGAGTGGAGCAACGCGAGATTGATGGCATGGTGGCCAAGCGGGACAATTCGAGGATTGCGGCCTTCGACAACTCGATGGCTCTAATTGCTTACGATCCCGCCGGACGAGGTTCAGAGAGCAGGGCAAATTCAGGGGTTCCAGCAACATACGACATTGACTGGACGAGCAACGACGTTCCCTGCCTCTCGTCCACAGCTGCCGGATTGAAGAGCTAGTGTCGCTTTCCACCCATTCCGGACACTACCGGCTTTAGGGCTTCTGACCCATTGCGGACTTTGTTCGCAGCTCGATCAATGCGTGAGGTTCACGAGTTCAGGGGTTGGCGTTGAGTCGCTGCATCATGGTTGAAAACGCCCGATATCGCCGCCTGCTTTGTGCAGCGGGATCCAAATATGCTGTGCAACGCGACCAGAGCAAAAGGCAAAAGAAGACGACTCGTTGCTAGGTGTCGAGCCGCCCTCTCCTGGTGAACGGCCCGGAAGCTGGAGGGCAACCGGACCATTCGTACAGCCGTCTGGTGCTGCGGTCCGCTCTCGACCTATTGCGGACATAAAGGGGCGCAGTCGCCCCTCTTTTTCTATATTCCGTCGGGCAGGAGGTCTATTCGCCGCCGCTTGGATTGCAGCTTTCCCCAGGGAAGCCACCAAGAGCGTCACGGCCGGACGGGTCACTCGGGCTCGACAGGAAGCCGTCGCTGAGGAACGAACCGTAAGATTGGGTCCTCCCGCCCGGATCGACCTGCACGAGCGTTCCGCCAGGTCCGATCGGAAGCGATAGCCCCTCCGGCGTGTCGTTATATCCGGAAAAGGCGCACGCCGATTTGGCGTGCAGCGTGATTTCCTTGCCGTTGCCAGTGATTTCGCCAGCCTGTGCAGGGGCGGCAGTCATTGCGACAGCCGTCAGAACGCCGAGAGCGATGCTCTTGGTCATGACCAATTCCTTTTTGTGCGGGAGCTCGCGACAGCTGTTGTGGTCGCACACGCTCTGGCGACTCCGCCTTAACATGGTTTAATTCAATTCAGAAATGATCTGGGTGACGGCTCAGACATCAGAAGATCTGCGGCGTCAGCCAACACTTGACCTAAAGGCTGGGGCTGCGAGGTGCCACCTAGTGCGCTCCTGGTAGGCTCGGGCGAGCGCCAGCACTCTTCCCTCACCCCACATCGGTCCTGCGATCTGCATACCAACCGGCAAGCCGTTCGGAGTGAACCCGCAAGGCACGGAAACGGCGGGGATGCCAAAGGCACTCATGGGTTGCGAAGTATTTCGAGCGCGCGTCGCCATGGGCTGGGAAGAGGTATCCTCCAGACCGATGCCCGCCAGCTTCTCAATTGGGGCGCGATTGGGAGTGACGACCAAATCGACTTCCTCGAACGTTGCCCGAATCGCTCGCCTGAGCTCGTCGAGCTGATGGCGCGCCGCCGCATATTCAGCGGCCGTCAGTGCCTTCCCGATGCTTAGCCGGTTCCGGAGTAGAGGCCCGTAGAGTTCCGGAGCTCGTTCGAAATCGGAGCGGTGGTAGGCATAAGCTTCCGCCCGTTGCAGGACGGCGAACATGTCAGGGTCGACGTACGGCAGACTGACGTCACGAACCCGAGGCGCAATGTCCGTTACGTCCTTCAACGCCTGGTAGATCGTCGGTGCGACTTCGGGCTTCAGGTCGTCGAAGAACGGTCGGCGAACGATGCCCAGGCGCAAGCCGCGCACGGAGCGGGCGATCTCGCGTCTGTACTCGGGCACGGGCTGGTCCGCGCTGGAAGCATCGAGGCGATCGTAACCGGCCATGGCTTGCAACAGGATGGCGGCATCCGCCGCCGAGCGGGCCAGCGGACCGACTGTGTCAAGCGACCAGTTGAAGGGAATGATGCCCCGATTGCTCACCCGGCCATAGCTGGTCTTGAGACCCGTAATGCCGCAGGCGCCGGCGGGGCTACGGATCGAGCCACCCGTGTCCGTGCCGATTGCCCCAAAGCACATACGCGCAGCGACGGCCGCGCCCGCGCCGCTCGACGAGCCTCCAGGGGCTCGATCGAGCGACCACGGATTATGCACTCGGCCGTAAGCGTCGGTTGACGGCCCAAATGCGGCAAACTCGACCATGTTTGTCTTGCCGAGGATAACTGCACCGGCGCGTTTCAAGCGTCGTACGACTTCGGCGTCGACCGCGGCGAGCGAGCTATTGCGGCGGACGGCACTCGCAGCGGTAGTGCGGTAGCCTGCAAGGTCCATATTGTCTTTCAGCGCGATTGGGATGCCGTGCAGCGGCCCGCGCCATCGACCGCGTCGAAGCTCGAGGTCGAGCATCGTTGCCCGATTGCGGGCGTACTCTTCGGTGATGGTGATGAACGCGTTGAGCAGCGGCTCATAGGTGCGAATGCGGGCCAGGCAGGCGTTCGTGAGGTCGAGCGACGAGGTGCGTTGGGTACGGATGAGCCGCGAAGCTTCCTCTAAAGACAAGCTCGTGAGATCCGTCGACACCTGAGCTTGGCCGAAGCCGGCACCAAGAAACAGCGACGAGCCCGCTGCGCCAAGGACAAGGTCACGGCGCGTCAACATCTTACCGACGTTAAGGCGCTCTCAGCAGCTTGTCACTCGGCGCTCTTGGCGCATCCTGATAATGTCTGCTTTCCGCCCAAAGCAGACGTTCGGGCGGCGTTGGAGACTTGGGCAATTCGTTTTCGATAACGACTGCTAATTTTGAGATGGCGAGGCCAGGTTCTCACATCGCGGCAAGGCGGGAGTGATGGGCGGGCGGCTGGACGATCCCGTACCCACGTAGTTGGCGGGTGCCCGGAGGCAGTAACCAGAAGCGGTTTCGGCCGGGATCTTCACGACATTCGGCGACAGCGTGATTGACGCTGGAGCGGGCCGGAATACCGGTTTCGGGGTTTGCAAGTCCAGAGGAACACTAGCCGGCTGCGCGCCGTCATGAGACGCCGGGGCATAGCGATATTCGGGAGGAGACTTGGCTGCCGAAGGCTTCGCGGCAGCCTTTTCGGGGATCTTTGTTTGCGGCGCCTGTTCGGTATTCTTCCTAACGGAGTCGAACGGCTTCGGCGTGCCGGAATAGGTCGGCGGCTTCACCCCTTTGAGTGGGACCGGAATGTAGGAGTCTTGCGCAGATGCCGAAGCGGCGAGAGCGGCTGTAACCGCACAAAACAGAAGCCGGCGCATAGGCCTGTTCCCCTGGGCGACTCAAACCCCTCGTATATCATCGATTGATGATAAATCCGCTTCCTCTGAAGCGACTATCCAACGTCCGCTTTCCACCCATTCGAGACATTAGCGGCTAAGGTCTGAAAGCCACCGGATGTAGCGAGGAGCGAAGGGCAGACGCACAAATTTCTTGTTTGTTAGCGGCGTTGCGGCCAAGCGTTGCGGCTCATGAAGTCCGACGACATCGACGCAATCCTCGACCAGCTCTGTTCCATCTACGACCAATCGGTCGCCAACCTTCGAGAAGCGCTTGGCGCTTACTGCGGAAATGGAACTCCTCCCGACCCCGAACAAAGAGCAAAGGGGGCGTTCGCCTACCCCGAATTGCGGGTGACCTATAAGGGAGAGCAGACGGCGGGCCGTTTCACCCGGGCCTTCGCGCGTTTGACGCAGCCCGGCGTCTACGCCTGCAGCGTGGCCCGGCCCAAGATGTTCCGGGATTATCTCAGGACCCAGCTCGAGTTCCTCGCCGCCGACTATGGAGTCGAGATCGAGGTCGGCCGGAGCCCAAGCGAAATCCCGTACGCCTATGTGCTCGACGGGAGCGGAATCAACGTCGACAACGTCACCCCCGCCGAACTGTCGCGCTGGTTTCCGTCGAACGAGCTGTCGCACATCGGCGACGAGATCGCGGACGGAGCCTGGGATTATTCGCTTCGCGAGGCGCGGCCATTGGCCCTGTTTGACGGTCCGCGGACCGATTTCAGCCTCGCCCGGCTAAAGCATTACACCGGGACCGACCCCGAGCATTTCCAGCACTTCATCCTGTTCACCAACTACGTCCGCTACGTCGACGAGTTCGTGCGCTTCGCGATCGACGAGCTTCGGCGGGAGGACAGCCCCTACACCGGCCTGTCGGTTCCGGGCGGTTTCTATGATCGCGGTCACCTGACCGATGCCGAGGCCCAGGTCGCCGCGGGGACATGGCGGCGGCACCAGATGCCGGCCTACCACCTGATCGCCGACGGCGGGGTCGGGATCACGCTCGTCAACATCGGCGTCGGCCCGTCGAACGCGAAGACGATCTGCGACCATATCGCGGTCCTTCGCCCCGAGGTGTGGCTGATGATCGGCCACTGCGGCGGCCTTCGCCCGACCCAACGGATCGGTGATTACGTCCTCGCCCACGCCTATCTTCGCGACGATCACGTGCTCGACGACATCTTGCCGGTCGAAATCCCGTTGCCCGCAATCGCCGAGGTCCAGCGGGCCTTGTTCGAGGCGGCGGTGCAGGTCACCGGCGGGGACGAGGACAGCGTGAAGACGCGACTTCGGACTGGCACAGTGGTGACGACCGACGACCGCAACTGGGAGCTTCGCTTCACCCAATCCGCCAAGCGCTTCAACCAGAGCCGAGCTGTCGCAATCGATATGGAATCGGCGACGGTCGCGGCGCAGGGCTACCGGTTCCGAGTGCCCTACGGGACCCTGCTGTGCGTCTCGGACAAGCCGATCCACGGCGAGCTCAAGCTTCCGGGCCAGGCCAACGATTTCTACGAGCGGGCGATCGGCCAGCACCTGAGGATCGGGATCGAGACCCTCGGCCTCCTCATCCGCGAAGGCGAGGGGCTTCACTCGCGCAAGCTGCGCAGCTTCGACGAGCCGCCGCTCCGCTAGCTCGCGTCATCGCGACAGGAACCGGACGCGGTCCGCCTTGGGGGGAGTCCGCCCCGGAGCGATCCATTCGACGAGAGCGTCGAGGTCGATGATGCCGGTGTCGGCCACGTCGGCGCCCTTGGTGAATGCGCTGAGGCCGTCGCCGCCGGATGCGAGATAATTGTTGAGTGCGACCCGGTAGCTTCCGGAGGGGCGGACGGCCTTGCCGTTCAGCCGCATGTCCAGGACCCGGCTGCCCTCAGCCTTCGACATGTCGATGGCGTAGGTGAAGCCCTGAGACGGTGCGAGGACGGACGGCCTTGTCCTCCCGGCCTTGATGGGAATTGCATATTGCTGCTCGATTGCGGCCTTCAGCTGCTCGCCGGTCAGCGTGAGCACGACGAGGTTATTGCCGAACGGCATCATCGCGAACGCGTCCTTGTAGAGGACGTCGCCGGCTTGAAGCGCGACCCGGACTCCGGTCGAGTTGACCAAGGCGATCTCGGCTTCGCCATTCTCTCTCGACCGCGTTGCAGCGAGCATCGAATCCGCGACGAGATCGGCGGCGGCGCTTTCGCCGTCGTCGGCGTCCGTCGTCGCTGGCTCCGAGAGCCGTCCGATCACCCGGTTGGCGATTGGAGCGACCGCCTCTTGATAGCGCGAAACCAGCTCGGCCTCGGCAGGATCCACGCCGTGCTCGCCATTGCCGACAACGAGGTTGGTCGCGTCCTGGCGGATGAGCTGCCGAGTGGCGGGATCGAAGCGGAGGCGGAGGTCGGTGACGAAATAACCGTTCTTGCCGGCGCTGGTCATCAACCGTCCGGCGCCAGTCTCGGTGGTGCCATTGCAGACATAGGCCCAGTGCGTGTGGCCCGAGACGATCGTCGTGATCGCCGGGTCGAGCTTCGGAAGGATCGGGAGGATGTCGCCGTAGATCCCTTCGCAGCCATTGCCGGTCGTGAACTGCGGCGTCTTTCCGCCTTGGTGGATCAGGAGGACAATCGCGTCCGCACCCTCGGCCTTGAGCTTCGGCACAAGCGCATTGGCGCTCGCGGCTTCGTCGGCAAAGGAGAGGCCCTTCACCCCCGACGGCGTCACGATTCCCGCCGTGCCCTTCAAGGTCATTCCGATGAAGCCGATCGTGATCGGCCCGAAATGCTTGATTCCGGTCGCTGGAAAAATTGTCGTTCCATCGCCCTCAATGACGTTGGCTGCGAGGTACTGAAAACGCGCTCCTGTGAACGGCTCGACTGCACACGGCGTCCGGCGGGTGAACTTCCTACACCCGCCCGACTGAATCCTCTTCAATTCGTCCGACCCGCGGTCGAACTCGTGGTTTCCAACCGAATTGAACTCGAGCCCGAGGAGGTTCATCGCCTGGATCGTCGGCTCGTCCAGATAATTGGCCGAGACGAGCGGCGATGCTCCGATGGTGTCACCGGCCGAGACCGTCACCGTGTTCGGATGACCGCGGCGGAGTTCGGAAAGCGCACCCGCGAGGTTGGCGACCCCGCCGGTCTGGATTTTGCGCCTGGCCCCGTCGGGCTCGGTGACTTCGACCGGCGGAGGGGCCTCGAGGTTGCCGTGGAAATCGTTGAACGCCAGGATCTGCACCTCGACCGGAGCCGGCGGCGCGACCGGCAGGGACGCGCATCCGGCGAGCGCCAGGAGCGCAAAGACGACGGACTTGCGGATCATCAGCGCGCGGGCTCGGGTGAAAGCGGCTTCGGCTCGGCGTAAATGGCGTCGAGATAGGCGGCGAGGCGCACCCCGGCCTGCTTCAGGCGCTGCTCCATCACCGGCGTGAACTTGTAGACGTAGGAATAGGAAAGCTCGGGGACCGCCGGCTGGCCGTTCTTGTCGGTCGAGCCCGCGGGCGGCATCGCCGGATAGACCGTGTCGCGGATCTGGGCGCTCTCGCCGACCCAGTCGCGCGGATTGACGTTCCACCAGCGGATCACGTCCTCACTGCTCGTGTGCCGCTGGAGCTTCGCGGCGAGCTCGGTGAAGCTCAACTGCTCGTCGTCGACCAGCGACGAATCCCACACCGAGTGGAGGTTTGAATCCTTGCCGAACCACTTCACCTTCACGTCATTGCCGCCCCTGTCGCAGCACTTGCCGGCATGGAGCGGCTGGTGAAGGTCGCCGACGAGATGGACGACGAAACGAAGCGCGAGCTGCTTGTCGGCGAGGCTCGCATCGGGGTTGCGCAAAGTGGCGCTGTACTTGGCGAGCGCGTCCAGCGCATCGCCCTCTGGCGGCGCATGGTCGTAGACCACGCCGTTCAAGGTCACGTAGTGAAGCGGGCCCGAGACCTTCTGCCAGAAAGGCGAGGGGTCGGATCGCATCTCGTCCGGCCAGGTCGCTGCCTCGTCGAGGCTCTCGACGCCCAGCAATTCCTTGACGTGCGCCTTCGCGAGGCCGCTGAGCTGCGCCTCGGCGAGCGCCGCGACGACGCGGTGCCCGGTCTTTCCCCAGGCAAAAGCGGGGGAGGGAGTGAACGCGATTACCGCGGCGGAGGCGGCAACGAACAGGCGTTTCTTCATGGGTCTGGACTCGCACAATGAGGAAGCTTGACTAGCGCATGCCCCGTGCACCGCCTTAAGGACAAGAGCATGACTGAAAGTGAACTGGTTGCGCTTGCCCGTTCCGCGGCGCTCAAGGCCTATGCTCCATATTCGCGCTTCCATGTCGGCTGCGCGATCGAATCGGTCGACGGCGAGGTCGTCACCGGGGCGAACATGGAGAACGCATGCTATCGCCTTGGCGTCTGCGCCGAGCAGAGCGCGCTGACCGCCGCGCAGCACAGCTTCGGGCTCGACAGGATTGCACGGATCGCGGTCGCCGGCGGAGGCCTGGAGAGTGGCGGCCTCGTTGGCGACACCGCCTGCACGCCCTGCGGCGGGTGCCGCCAGGCGATCCTCGAAGCGGCCCAGCTTTCGGGGCGCGACCTCGAGATTCTCTGCTCGAACGGATCGGGATCGACCCTCGAACGCTTTTCCATCGGCGAGCTCATCCCGTACGGCTTCGGTCCCGCGAACCTCGGCGACGCAGGCTAGCGCTCGAATGATCGTCCGCCGCGCTCAATCGCCCGACGACTTCCGGGCAATCGCGCGGCTCATGCGCCAGTTCATCGAATGGCATTACGTCCGGCACGCGTCCGACCGACACATCATCGACAGCTATTTCGATCCCGAGGTCTTTGCTTCCGAGCTCGATGCCCTCCCGGGCGAATTCGCTCCGCCGACGGGTGATTTGCTGGTCGCGGAGGATGATGGCGTCATCGCCGGATGCGTGGCGCTGAGGCGGCTCGACGGGGAGGCGTGCGAGATGAAGCGCATGTTTGTCTCCACCAAGTTCCACGGGCGCGGAGTCGGCCTGTCGCTCGGACGCGCAATCATCGAGCGGGCGAGGGCGATCGGCTATCGCCGGATGCTTCTCGACACGGGCCCCGAGCAGCACGAAGCGCATGCCCTTTACCGAAAGCTCGGGTTTCGCGATGCCGCGCCCTACTACGACCTTTCGCCGACGCTTCGCGAGTGGCTCGTGTTCATGGAACTCGATCTGGACGAATAGTCTAGTCCTCGGCGGCGGCCTCGATGGTCAGGTGGGCGATGCCGTGGATCCGGCATACCCTCTCGCGAAGCTTGCCTGCCGAAACGCCGGTCGCCGAAACGATCGCGGCATGGGCTCCGGGCCCGACGCGCCAGATGTGAAGGTCGATGACCTTCGCATCGCCGGGCTGCTCGACGGCCTCGCGAACCTTCCCGATCAGCCGCTCGCTCGAGGCGTCGAGCAGGACCGCTGCCGTTTGCCGCATGAGGATCAGCGACCAGCGAGCAATGACCAGAGCGCCGACGATGCCGATGACCGGATCGAGCCAGACCCAGCCGAGATAACGCCCCGATAGAAGCGCGACGATCGCCAGGACCGACGTCAGCGCATCGGCGAGCACGTGCATGTAGGCGGCTCGAAGGTTGTGGTCATGGTGGTCGTGATCGTCATGCGCGTGATCGTGATCGTGATCGTCATCGTGATGGTCATGACCGTGCGAAAGAAGCGCCGCGCTGACGAGGTTCACGACGAGGCCGACGACCGCCACAAGGATGGCATCACCGAAGTCGACCTTCACCGGATCGAGCAGCCTCATTCCGCTTTCGAGCGCGATCCCCAATGCAATGACTCCAAGGATGAGCGCCGAGGCAAAGCCGGCGAGATCGCCGACCTTGCCGGTCCCGAACGTGTAGCGCGGGTTCCCGACGTGGCGCTTGGCATAGCTGTAGGCGGCTGCGGCCACCGCCAGGGCGCCAGCATGGGTCGCCATGTGGAAGCCGTCGGCCAAGAGCGCCATCGATCCGGTGATGAGGCCGGCGGCGATTTCGCCGACCATCATCACCGCGGTTAGTGCGACCACCCACAATGTCCGCCGCGCATTGCGGTCGTGCGAGGAGCCGAGGAAGTCGTGCCCGTGGGCGAGTTGTTCGAGTTCGTGTCTCGTTGCCACTTGGGTAGTACTCCTCAGCCGATGACGCCGATGTGCTCGAGGGGGATCCCCGAGCCAATTGCGATCAATCCCAATCCGGGCTTGGTGGCTCCTTAAGTGCACATTCGTAGTCGCACAGCGCAATCCATGGCATATCCCTTCAGGTTCGTGCTCGGCAGACCAAGGGGGCGGGATGACTGATGAACCTTATGAGGATCCGGGCGAAGGACGCCCGAAGTTCTTCAACAGCGTCACCGGCTGGATCGGCGGACTGACCGCGATCGTCATCGCGCTTGCGGGTCTGAAGGCGGCCGCGGGCCAATTGGACTTGTTCGGGTCCTCCAAACCCGCCGATACGGCAGTCGCGTTGAACGAGGGCGAGGAGGCGGCTCCAGCCGAGGAGGAAGAGACCGCTGCCGAGCTTCCGACCAAATATACCGGGACCTGGCAGGGACAGGACGTGACCCTCGAGTGGCACAATGGCGTCTGGGTCGAAATCACCGCCGAAGGCACGGACGACGAAGTCACTCAGCACTACGAGCAGCTCGAGCGCACCGACAAGATGACGAACGGCATCGATCGAACCCGCAACATGTACGTGCGCTGGCCGACGCAAGGCGGAACGCTCGAGGAGAGCGAAAACGGAAAGACCTGGACCGAGTCCTACGACGTCGCCGTCAGCTAGTTCCTGATGAACTCGTAAGCGTCGCCTTCGCCGCTTCGGGCATTGATTCCGCGCGCGCGCAAGGCCTCGACGTGCGGCTGGAGGCGCGCGTCGAATTCCTTGACGTCGCGCGCGCCTTTGGACCGCCAGGCGACCTCGCTTAGCGCCAGCATGCGAGGGAAGGTCATGAACTGGAGGTAGCGCTCGGTCTCGATGAACTCGGTCCACACCGCCGCCTCGATTCCGAGCACGCGCGATTCCTGTTCCGGAGTGAAGCCTTCGGGCACCGGCTCCCAACCGAGGATCTTGGAAGTCGACTGGGGGCCGCCCTGGTTGCCCTCCCACGGCGCCCCGGGCTCGCCGGGTCCTTGCGGATAGTCGAAGTAGAGCTGGTTGGCGGGTGACATCACCAGCTCGTATCCTTGCCGGGCAGCCGCTTGGAGAACCTCGGGCCTTCCAATGCGCCACCACTGGATGACGACGCTCTTCGGAGCGTTGGCGTCGACCTGCTCGTCCCAGGCCATCGGCCTCTTGCCGAGGCCTTCGATGATGCCGACGACCTTGCGGCCGAAATAGGCCTCGACCTCGTCGGTGCTCTTCAGGCCCCGCTCCGCCTTCAGGCGGTCGACGTCGGCCATTCCGGTCCAGGTCTCGTCGGCGACCTCGTCACCGCCGAAGTGCAAATAGGGCGCGGGGAAGATCTTCGCGACGTCGCCGAGCACTCCGCGTACGAAGTCGTAGGTCCCCGGGTTGGCGGGATTGAAGGCGCCCCCGGCCTTGTCGAAATATTCGGGATAGGAACGCGCGGCTGCTCCGGCGTGGCCCGGCATCTCGATCTCGGGAACGACCATGATGTGCCGGTCGGCGGCATATTGGACGATCTCGCGCATTTCCGCCGTCGTGAAGTAGCGCGGCTTCCCGTCGACCAGCGAGCCGACTTGGGTAAGCTTCGGATAGGCAGGGATCTCGAGCCTCCAGCCTTCATAGTCCGTCAGGTGGAGCTTGAGGACGTTGAGCTTGTAGGCCGCCATCTCGTCGATGATCTGGAGAAGCTGCGCTTTCCCGAAGAAATGACGGGCGACGTCGATCAAGAGCCCGCGCCAGCGAAAGCGCGGGGAATCGGCGATCTCGACCGCCGCAACCTTGCGCGATCCGGCCTCTCCCTTCTCGACCAGCTGGAAAAGGGTTTGCGCTCCGTAGAACAGGCCCCTTCCATCGGACGCCTCGATCCGGATTTCGCGGGGAGTGACGCTGAGGCGATAGGCTTCGGGTCCGGCGACCACGCTCTTGCCGACGAGCTGCAGGCGAATTTTCGAAGGCCCCCGCGAGCCTTGCTTCAGATTGAGAGCGTTCGCCATGAAAGCCGCCGTCTCGGCTGCCTTGCCTTTGCCCTCGACGACCGTGTCGGGCGTAATCCGAAACTGGCCTTCATGGGGCGTCATCGCCGCAGGCATCGGAATGAGTGCGGGAGCAGCCAGCGCCGGCTCCGCTGCGAACAACGCGCACAGAAAAAGGCTCAGCCGGACAATCTTCATTCTACTCCCCCAGGACCCGATTTTCCCGGGGCTGCCATGCCTGAAGCGTCTTTGGAAGCATGAAGTCAGCGGTTGGTCGAAATGGGCAAGTGTCCGGCACGTTTGCCGCTAGCGTTCGCTTTCATGACGAAGCTCGACAGACGCTCTTTCATCGCTTCCGCAACCGCGCTTGGTGCGACTCTCGCATGGGCCGGGCCCACCTCATCGAAATCGCGAAGCAACTGGACCGAACGGCGCGACCTCTATCCCGACGGCGTCGCTTCAGGCGATCCGGATTCTAACAGCGTGATCCTCTGGACGCGCCGTCCGTTCGAGAGCGGCGAGAAGCACATGCTCACGGCCGAGATCGCGCTCGATCCCGAGTTCACGCGCCTCGTCTCGACGACGAAGGTTCCGGTCCTCGCGGCATCCGACTGGACCTGCCGGGTGCTTGCCGCCGGTCTTAAGCCAGCGACCATCTACTGGTACCGCTTCACCGACGAAAGCGGTGCTGGAAGCCGGATCGGCCGGACGATCACCGCTCCGACCGACGCGGATCCGCGATCTGTGAGCTTTGCCTTCGTCTCGTGCCAGAGCGTCAACGAGGGCGCCCAGAACGCCTACCGGCGGATGATCTTCGAGGATGAGCGAAAGCCCCTGGACCAGCGCCTCGGCTTCGTCCTCCACCTCGGCGATTTCATCTACGAGGTCGTCGAATATCCGGAAGAGGTCGCGCACCGCTACGGCCGGATCGTCTACGACATCGGCAAGGTCCCGAACGCGAGGAAGGTCCGCAACTTCCACGTACCGACCGACGTCTCGGGCTACCGGGCGGTCTACCAGGCGCACATCCGCGATCCCGACATCCAGGACGCCCGGGCGCATTTCCCGTTCGTCTGCATCGGCGACAATCACGAATTCTCGTGGAAGGGCTGGCAGAGCACGATCAAGTATGACGGCGATCCCGAGCCCGCGCAGGAACTCCGGGTCGCCGCGAACCAGGCGTGGTGGGAATATATCCCATCGCGGGTGCGGAAAGCCTCGGGGCCCGACCTTGCGAGCTTCGACGGACCCAAGGTCAAGACCGTTCCAATCACCAGGTTCGACGCGGACGGCTTGGGCGACGAGCCCAACAGCCTTGCGGCGATCGGCAGCATGACCGCTTATCGAGCGCTCCGCTATGGCCGCAACGTCGAGCTGATCATCACCGACCTCCACAGCTTCACCATGGAAGATCCGACCTCGCGGCCGGAAGTAGGGCCGCTCGACCCTCCGGATTTTCCGAACTTCTTCCCTGAGGAGGTGATGAGAGTGCTCGACGGCGGAAGCGCGTTCAACGGCGGTAAGCCGCCCGAGACGATCGAGGCTGGCGGCAAGTCGGTTCCCAACTTCCGCAAGGACGAGCCGCCGATCACCTTGCTCGGCGCAAAGCAGAAAGCCTGGTTCAAGAGTAAGCTCGCAGAGTCCAAGGCGACGTGGAAAATCTGGGCGGCCTCGACCGGCACGCTCGACTGGCGTGCAGATCCACAGAACATTCCGGCCGAGCTCACGCCCACGCCCTGGCCGAGCTCGGGATACGCCTGCTCCGGCGGCGGCGATTTGAGCGCAATCTATGGCGAACGCTCCGAGCTCTACGACTTCATCCGCGACCGGAAGATCGGCGGGTTCGTCACCGTTTCGGGCGACCGCCACAGCTTCTGGGCAGGCTATTCCGCGAAGGCGCTTCCGCCGCGTGCGTTCGAGCCGATCGGAGTAGCGTTCATCACAGGGTCGATCTCGGCACCGGGCCTCGCCGAGGCGATGGAATATGGCCTCAAGAAGCATCCACTCCGCCCGCTGTTCACGGTCGAGCGCCCGGGCGGGAAATATGAGGCGACGGTCAACCTGACTATGAAGCGCGGCGTTAAGAGCGCTCTCGAATATGCGAAGTCCGGCGACATCGAAGCTGCTCGGAGCCTGACAAATCCGGACAATGCGCCGCATCTCGAATTCATCGACATGGGCGGTCATGGCTACTCGGTCGTTACCGCCACGACCGACAGGGTGCAGACCGAGTTCGTCTGCATTCCACGGCCGATCACGCGCGCGACGACCGAAGATGGCGGGCCGCTACGCTATCGCGTCCGCCACACCGCAAATCTCTGGATGCCGGGAGAGCGGCCGAAGCTAAGTCAACAAGTGCTCGAAGGAGACGCGTCGCTTTCGGTCTAGCGCTGCGCCAGCTGCGCCGGCGGAAGGTCGATCCGGAGCGTTCCGTGCTGGTCTGCAATGACCGGCGGATATTTGGGCTTCTCCGGCTCCGGCAGCGGGGGCGGAGAGCCAGCGGCCACCTTCTGCGAAGCAGAGTTCGGTGTTCCAAAGGCGAAATGGCTGTGATCGCCCTCGTCGAGGGATTCGATCATCGTCAGGCCGGCGTGCTGAAGCGCAGCCGCGATCTGGCCATGGGTCACTCCCGGGCGCCGTGCGACGTCGATGGCTCGGCCCTGGAGGTGATAGCTGTTGGCGACCCCTCCGACCTCGCGGTTGTGCTCGACGCTTCGATAGATGCTGGTGATCGCTCCGTAGCTCGCGGCAATGGCCGCGGCTCGAGCGACGTCGCGGCCCGCCGAAGACGAACCTTCCGACGATCTCGCGGCGGCCGGCGTCGATGCCAAGATTGCAATGACCCACAGGCAAGCGGGTAATCTCATCCGATTGTTCACCGCTTCAAGTTCAAATGAAGCGAGGCGGATGACTCCAGACGGCGCCTGAGTCCACGCAATTGTGAAAGTCCTTGTCCCGTGATGGGACAGGAACCACCGATTGCAGACATTGGTGCCGTGTCAGTTTTCCGCCCAAACCTGGCGCATTAACCGTCGACCCATTCCGGCTAGTGGAGTCTCTGATTTCGACCCAATTTAGATGTTAGGCCGCACGCTGCGATCGCCAGGCGGAACTATCACCGTGCAGCTTCCGGGCATCAGCCCGGATCAATAATCCCACTCCCCGGTTCCATTTGATGGCGGCTGCACGTGCCAATCGAGAAGGAGAGGAATTCCCATTGGGAAATTCTCGTTGGACCACCCATAGAATCCGCCTTCCGGATTGCTGAAGATCGTCTGCACATATGGACCGGTTTGCCACAGATAATCTTCGCGACCATCTCCGTTGAAGTCAGCAATAGCCGGGACCACTGCGAAGGGCCGAGTGTAGAAAGTATCCGCGTGCGAACCGTTGTCCGAAAAACCGCCGTCAGCGGCGCCTAACCAGTTCGTGATACGGCCATCGACACTACGCCAAAGAATGTCGTCGCGGCCGTCGCCATTGAAGTCTCCGACCCCGGCCACGTTCCACTCGAGCGAAACAAAATCGTATGCATTGGCGACATTGTCAGCAAAGCCGCCGCCTTCGGTAGCAAGCCAGTTGCTCATTCGTCCGTCCGCGTTGCGCCAAAGAATATCGTCGCGCCCATCACCATTGAAGTCGCCAACGCCGGCAATCCGCCAGTCGGTTGACACGCTGTTGTAAGCCTTCGAGACGTTGTCCGCGAACCCACCGGTTTCTGTCCCCAACCAGTTGGTTATCCGACCGTCCGTGTTGCGCCACAGGATGTCATCACGATCGTCGCCGTTGAAATCCCCGACGCCAGCAATTTGCCAGTCTAAAGACACGCTGTGGTACGCATTAGCGGCGTTGCTGCTGATCGCCCCGTCCGACCGAGTGAGCCAATTGGTGAGACGCCCGTCGTCGTTACGCCACAAAATATCGGCACGGTCGTCACCATTGAAATCGCCGATCCCAGCGATTTTCCATTCGGTTGGCACGGTATCGTTTGCATTGCTCCAGTCGGTGATGAAGTCACCCCAAAAGCCGGTAATCCAAATTTTGAACTGCCCGTCGTCGTGACGCACCAACAAGTCGTCCCGGCCGTCTCCGTTGAAATCGCGAACAGGCATTCTGACCTCCTCACAGGCGTTATTCGAGCCCTTTTCGAATTCCTGTAATCAGAGCGCGATCGCCAAACTTATACCGTGTTGCGTGAATGCTTTCGACCCATTGCGGCATTAGCGGCTGCCTTTGCCGCGACGGTTAGATCATCAGCTAGTGCAGCTGGCCGGATCGGCCATGACCCTTTCGCAACGATGAGGAGCAGCAACCCTATCGTTCGATAAGGCTCGCATCCAATACGAAGATGTTAAAAACGCATACGGAACTGCGGCAATTCGCGGCGTCATGTGCGTTTGCACT
>JBKPKZ010000151.1:0-13243 GCA_046731355.1 Pseudomonadota bacterium
TCGGTGCTCGCCTTCCCAGCGACCACGTCGGAGGGCGTGTAGAAATAGGCGGCGCGATCCTTCAGGCCCCACATGGCCAGAAGGACCGCGCCAAGCACAGCGGCGACCGCAAGGATGACGAGCACCATGCGTTGGTGCTTCGGGCGCGCGATCATCTCTGCCGCTTCAATTCTTCGGCCGCGGCTTCGGCCTTCCGCATCGAAACGAACGCCCAGGCCAGCAATCCCGCCGTCGCAAGCAGGGCAATTGCATAAGCTGCCGTGACGAACGACCAATGGCTCATTCGGCGGCTGCCCGGCGCATGCGGGCCTCGACCTTCGCCTCGGCGAGCTCCGCTCGCATCCGCATCAGCACCGCGGCTCCGAACAGGCAGGTGAAACCGAGCGCGGACAAAGGCAGCGGCCAAAGGATCGACGGATCGATCGACGAGCCGTCCACTCCGAAGCTCTGCGCCTGGTGAAGGGTTCGCCACCAAAGCACGGAATAATGGATGATCGGGAGGTTGATCGCGCCGACCAGGCCGAAAAGCGCTGCAATGCGCCCCTCGCCTCCGCGTTCCTTCTCGGCGCCGGCCAACGCGATGTATCCGAGGTACAGGAAAAACAGGATCAGCATCGATGTCAGTCGGCCATCCCATTCCCACCAGGTTCCCCAGGTCGGCCGGCCCCAGATCGAGCCGGTGAGAAGGCAGACTGCAGCGAAAGTCGCGCCCGCCGGGGCGAGCGCTCGTCCGGCTACGGTTGCGAGCGGATGCCGCCAGACGAGTTGGGCAATCGACGCCGCGGCGATTCCTGCCCACCCCGCCATTCCAAGCCAGGCCGCGGGAACATGGACATACATGATTCGGACCGCCTCACCCTGGAGATAGTCGGGCGAGCTCAGGGTCAGGCCGCCAACCACGCCGCCGGCAGTGAGGATCAAGCCGATTGCGAACAGCCAGACCGTCGCGGGGCGAGCGATCTTCAGGAACCTTGCCGGATTGGCAAAGCGGTGCACGATCGCTCCTCAGCCCCTGCCGATCAGCCGCTGCGCCATGGCGTCGGCGACCGACGCCGGATCACGACCACTCTCGGCGCTCTCCGCCCAGATCTGCTCCAGGCGATCAGGAATGCCTTCGATGCGTTGCCGAACAAGGCTGGAATCGCCGTCCCGCAGATATTCGGTCGAGACGTTGATAATTCCTCCCGCGTTGATCACGTAGTCGGGTGCATAGAGGATTCCGCGTTCGTGGAGCCTCGCCCCGTCGCCCGGCTTTGCAAGCTGGTTGTTGGCCCCGCCGGCGACGATCGGTACGCGAAGCGCAGGGATTGTCTGCTCGTCGAGGATGGCGCCGAGCGCGCAAGGGCTAAGAACGTCCGCCTCGATGCCAAGGATCTCGTCGGCGCCGACCACCTTGCCGCCCGTCGCATCGGCCAGCTTCTGCGCCTTCGCGGAATCGACATCGGCGATCGAAAGTCGAGCGCCTTCCGCCGCCGCATGGGCAGCGACGCCCGTCGCCACGCTACCGGCGCCCTGAAGAGCAATGTGGAGGCCACCGAGGCTATCCTTCCCGAGCGCTCGGCGAACGGCGGCCTTGATTCCGAGGAACACACCAAGCGACGTATGCGGGCCCGGATCTCCGCCGACGTCCCCGCCTTCGACGGGAAGGCCGGCAACAAACGGTGTCTGGCGGCGGATTTCGATCATGTCAGCAACGCTCACGCCGACATCCTCCGCGGTCACGTAGCGGCCGCAAAGATGATCGACGGCCTTGCCGAACACGTGGAGCATTTCCGGTGTCTTGGTGCGCTTTTCATCGGCGATGATGACGGACTTGCCGCCGCCCAGCGGAAGACCTGCCATCGCGTTCTTGTAGCTCATTCCGCGCGATAGGCGGAGCGCATCGGTCAGAGCATCGGCGGGATCGGCATAGTGCCAGAAGCGGCAGCCTCCTGCGGCCGGACCCAGATGAGTCGAGTGAACGGCGATGATGGCCTTGAGACCGCACTCCTCGTTCCAGACGAAGTGCAGGTCTTCGTGCGCGTCGAAGTCTTCGAAGCCCCAGGGCGTGTTCATAGGATGGAATTGGTCCGATTCACGTCAAGAAATGGGGCGATCGACGGGACTTGAACCCGCGACCCCCGGTACCACAAACCGGTGCTCTAACCAGCTGAGCTACGATCGCCATGATGCGCCCATGGTGTCTCTCCCGAGGGCGCGGGCGCTCCTTAGGGTTGCTGCCTTGGGAAGGCAAGCGAGCCACGGAGCAAGCACATTGGCAGCAAGGGTGCCTTGCAGTGATCAATATGGGTGGGAATAGGCCCACTTTAAGTTTGCTAAGATCGTTCCAGAGGCGCAATCTGTTGATTGGGGAGAACGAAGATGTTGGCGAGTCGCCGCTCGGGGCAGACCGCCGGATCTGGCGTTTCGCTTCGCGATACGTTGATCGCGGCTGGCTTGGACGAAGCGCTTGCGGATCAACTCGACCGCATGCCGCACAAGGTCGTACAGGTCGATCCGCGAAGGCCGTTTCGTGAGCCGAACGTCCCGCGCGACGAAGTCATGTTCGTCCGATCCGGCATTTTGTCGAAGTTCAAGGTCGATAGCTCGGGCCGGAGGCAGATCGTTGCGTTGCGGTTCCCCGGAGAGGGTATCCTCCCCCGCGACGGCATGTCGGGTTACGGCATTCAGGCGATCGTAAGCAGTGAAGTGATGGTCGGAAGCGCGCGGGACCTCAACAAGATCATCGAACAGAATCCGGAAATTCAGAGCTTTTTCTGGAGACTGACCCAGCGCGCGGAGGCGATCGGCTACGAATGGCTTGTCAATTGCGGGCGGCGGGATTCGACGGCCCGCGTCGCCCATCTCCTTTGTGAGACTGCGGTTCGAAGTCGGACCAACGTTCCGGATGAACCGCTGCACAATCCCTTTACCCAGCAGCAGATTGCGGAGATCACGGGTCAGACTTCGGTCAACGTGAACCGAGTGATGGCCGACCTCGAACGACAGGGACTGATCGAGCGCACTGGGCGCGACATCAAGTTCACCGACTGGTCGGAAATGCGCCGCGTCGGAAGCTTCCAGCCGGCCTATCTCGAGTAGGATGGTTTTCCGGATCGCGTGGTGGGCGCGACAGGGATTGAACCTGTGACCCCACCCGTGTGAAGGGTGTGCTCTACCGCTGAGCTACGCGCCCACGCCTATCGGAAATCGCGGATATAGTGTCGGCTTCCGCCCTGTCCAGCTTACTGAACCGCGTCCTTGAGAACCTTGCCCGGACGGAATTTCGGCTGGGCACTTGCCTTGATCTGCATTGGCTCGCCGGTTCGCGGGTTGCGTCCCGTCGAGGCCTTGCGCCGGGTGACCGAGAAATTGCCGAAACCGACCAACCGGACTTCATCGCCGCGCTTAAGCGCGGAAGTCACAACTTCGAGCATCGTCTCCACTGCGCGAGCGGCGTCGTTCCGGCTCAGGCCGGCACGATCAGCGACGTGACCGATCAGTTCCTGCTTGTTCATCGGTTCGGCTCTCCCCGGCAATTTACGCGAGACTCGCCCGCGAGCGCTCAATCCTTAAGGCAAGACTCTAAACACAAGTAAAGATCAGTGCCGCAGGTGCGTCTCACCGTCCGACGAATGGCCGGGCAGTGGCGGCTCTGCCGCATGCTCGTCCGCGTCCGTCCATTCGATAGGCTGCATCGGCTGTGTCAACGCCCGCGCAAGCACCTCATCGACGTGGGTCACGGGCACGATCTCCAGCTGCTCCTTCACCGTCGCAGGGATGTCGACCAGGTCCTTCTCGTTTTCCTCCGGGATCAGCACGGTCGAGATGCCTCCACGGAGCGCAGCAAGGAGCTTCTCCTTGAGGCCGCCGATCGGAAGGACGCGGCCGCGAAGCGTGACCTCCCCGGTCATCGCGACGTCACGGCGCACCGTGATTCCGGTGAGAGTCGAGATCATCGCAGTCACCATGCCGATGCCTGCCGACGGGCCGTCCTTCGGTACTGCGCCTTCGGGCAAATGGACGTGGATGTCCTTGCGCGCGAAGATCGACGGCTTCACGCCATAGGCAGGCGCACGGGCCTTGACGAAGCTCATCGCCGCCTGGATCGATTCCTGCATCACTTCGCCAAGCTTGCCGGTCGTCCGGATCTGACCCTTGCCGGGAACGGTCACCGCCTCGATTGTCAGAAGCTCGCCGCCGACTTCCGTCCATGCGAGCCCGGTAACGGCACCAACCTGATCTTCTTCCTCGCCGACGCCGTAACGGAAGCGGCGGACGCCGAGGAACGTGTTGAGGTTTTCCTCGGTGACGATGACGTTCTCGTACTTGCCTTCGAGGATCTGACGAAGCGCCTTTCGGGCAATCTTCGCAAGCTCGCGCTCGAGCGTGCGAACGCCCGCTTCGCGCGTGTAGAATCGAAGAATTCCTCGAAGTGCTCCATCCGTGAACTCGACCTCAACGTCCTTGAGCCCGTGTGCTTCCATCTGCTTCGGGATCAAATGTCGCCGGGCAATCTCGACCTTCTCGTCCTCGGTATAGCCCTCGAGCCGGATGATCTCCATTCGGTCGAGAAGCGGCTGGGGCATGTCGAGCGAGTTCGCCGTCGTGACGAACATCACGTCCGACAAGTCGTAATCGAGCTCCAGGTAATGATCCTGGAACCGCGAATTCTGCTCTGGATCGAGGACTTCGAGCAGGGCCGAAGCCGGATCTCCGCGGAAATCCTGCCCCAGCTTGTCGATCTCGTCGAGAAGGAACAGCGGATTGGACGTGCCCGCCTTTTTTAGGTTCGAAATGATCTTGCCCGGTAGTGAGCCGATATAGGTGCGGCGGTGACCGCGAATCTCAGCTTCGTCGCGGACGCCGCCCAGTGACTGGCGGACAAACTCACGGCCCGTCGCCCGCGCGATCGACCGGCCGAGCGAGGTCTTGCCGACGCCCGGGGGACCGACGAGGCAGAGAATCGGGCCCTTCAGCCGGTTCGTGCGAGCCTGGACCGCGAGATATTCGACGATCCGCTCTTTCACCTTCTCGAGACCGTAGTGGTCTTCGTCGAGGATGTTCTGGGCTTCCGCGATGTCCTTCTTTAGCTTCGACTTCTTGCCCCACGGCAGGCCAAGCAGGACGTCCAGGTAATTGCGTGCAACCGTTGCCTCGGCCGACATCGGCGCCATCGCCCGGAGCTTCTTGAGCTCGGCATTCGCGCGGTTGCGGGCTTCCTTCGAGAGTCGGGTCTTGCGTATCTTGTTTGCAAGCTCCTGGAGTTCGTCTCCGCCCTCTTCGCTCTCATTGCCAAGCTCGCGCTGAATCGCCTTGAGCTGTTCGTTCAAATAATATTCGCGCTGCGTCTTCTCCATCTGACGCTTCACGCGGCTACGGATCTTCTTCTCGACCTGCAGAACGCCAAGCTCACCTTCCATGAAGGCGAACACCATCTCGAGCCGACGGGACGGGTTCATCTCGCCAAGCAGCGCCTGCTTGTCGGCAACCTTGATCGACAGGTTCGACGCGACCGCGTCGGCGAGCACGGAAGAGTCCTCGATCTCGCCGAGCTGGATGCCGGTCTCAGGCGGGAGACGCTTGTTGAGCTTCGCGTAATTCTCGAACTGGTCAACGACGGATCGCATCAGCGCCTGGATTTCGGGCCCCTCGGCAGACTCTTCGTCAACTTCCTCGACTTCGGCGGACATGAAACCCTCGCCTGGAACGAGGCCCACCAGCCGGGCGCGCTTCACGCCCTCGACCAGTACCCGGACCGTGCCGTCGGGAAGTTTCAACAATTGCATCGCGGTCGCGATGACACCGAGGTCGTAGAGGGCGTCGCGATCGGGATCGTCCTCGCCCGGATCGAGCTGGGCGACCAGGAACAGCTCCTTGTCCGCGGACATGGCGGCTTCAAGCGCCGCGACAGATTTCTCACGGCCGACGAAGAGCGGAACGATCCGCTGAGGGAAGACAACGATGTCTCGAAGCGGCAGAATGGGAAGCAAACGGGTCATATGTCCGCTATATGGGCGGCGCACCGTGGCGGCGCAACAAAAGGTCGGAACAATCGCGCCGAGCGGTTCGCTGAATGGTCCGACTTCAAGGAGATCGGTCGATGGCCGACGAACGCGAAAAGATCAGCACCGGTCCCAATGACCGCCCCGTCAACGAGACGATTGCTGGAACGGGGCCGGGCATTCCAGACGAAGCACTCGTTCCTGGAGAGGAACTCCCTCGCCCGCCCAGCGAAGCGGAAGAAAGGCGGATCCGCGAAAAGCTCGGAATGCAGGAAGAGGTCGATACTCTCCCGCTCGAAGGCGAATAGCTAGACTGCCTTTCCGCTTACGATCGCAAGCGCGGGAAAAAGATTCTGCATCGCGTGAGCCGCCATCGGCAGGCCGAACGCAAGCCATAGCGAACGATCTCGCCAGGCCACGAACAAGGTCGAAAGCACTAGGAACGGCCACCAGATCGTCAGCCCCCAAATCGGGACCTCCAACGAGTGGGCAATCCCCCAGCCGATGGCGCTCATCAGTACAGCCGTGACGGGGCCCACGAACCGCAAGAGAACCAGCAGGACCGTCCCCATGATCAAGGTCTCGATCACGGGCGCGAAGACCACCACCGCGAACAGCACGAAGCCGGGCGGCAGGTTTCCGAAATCCGGATGAGCGGCGTTCGGGAAAACCTGCGAAAGCAGAAAAGACAGCGCCAAGCTCGGAAAGAACGCCGTTGCCCAGGCGGTCACGACCGAGAGCGGTGCATTGCGCGACTCCCGGATCGGCCTTGGCAGAAAGCTGAGGGCATCGAGGCTGCCGCGGGTCACCGCGGTAGGCTCAGTGGTCACGCGGCGTCGCCCGCCTTACCCTTCTTGGCGTAGACCCTGACGGGTTCCTTGCGGCCGTCGACCACGTCCTTGTCGACGTGAACCTCGTCGACGCCGTCCATGGACGGCAGGTCGAACATGGTGTCGAGCAAGATGCCTTCGAGGATCGAGCGCAGGCCCCTGGCGCCGGTCTTGCGGTCGATCGCCCTTCGGGCAACCGCGCCGAGCGCGTCTTCGGTAAACTCCAGCTCGACGTCTTCCATGTCGAACAGCTTGGCGTACTGCTTCACCAGCGCGTTCTTCGGCTCGACCAGAATCTTGACCAGGGCCTCTTCGTCGAGGTCCTCGAGCGTCGCGATCACCGGCAGGCGGCCGATGAATTCGGGGATGAGGCCGAATTTGAGGAGATCCTCAGGCTCGGTGTGCTTGAGCGTCTCGCCCGTACGCTTCTCTTCGGGAGCGGCGACGTGCGCGCCGAAACCCATCGACTTGCCCTGCATGCGGTCGTCGATGATCTTTTCGAGACCGGCAAACGCGCCGCCGCAGATAAACAGGATGTTGGTCGTGTCGACCTGCAGGAATTCCTGCTGGGGATGCTTGCGGCCACCCTGCGGCGGAACCGAAGCGGTCGTGCCTTCCATGAGCTTGAGCAGAGCCTGCTGAACGCCCTCGCCCGACACATCGCGCGTGATCGAAGGATTGTCCGACTTGCGGCTGATCTTGTCGATCTCGTCGATGTAGACGATGCCGCGCTGCGCCTTCTCGACGTTGTAGTCGGAGGCCTGAAGCAGCTTCAGGATGATGTTCTCGACGTCCTCACCGACATATCCGGCCTCGGTCAGAGTCGTCGCGTCCGCCATGGTGAACGGAACGTCGAGGATTCGAGCCAGCGTCTGCGCAAGAAGCGTCTTGCCGCAGCCCGTCGGGCCGATCAGCAGGATGTTCGACTTGGCCAGCTCGACTTCCTGACCCGTTTTCGCGCCATGGTTGAGCCGCTTGTAGTGGTTGTGGACCGCGACCGAGAGGACGCGCTTCGCACGGTCCTGCCCGATGACGTAATCATCGAGGACCTTGCAGATCTCCGCCGGCGTCGGAACGCCGTCGCGAGTCTTCACGAGGGCAGACTTGCTCTCCTCGCGGATAATGTCGTTACAGAGCTCGACGCACTCATCGCAGATGAAGACGGTCGGCCCAGCGATCAGCTTCCTGACCTCATGCTGCGACTTGCCGCAGAAGGAGCAGTAGAGGGTGCTCTTGCCGTCGCTGCCTGAAAGCTTGGTCATCTAAGTCCTTGTTCAATCGACCCGTAACGGTCGCCTCTCGAGGCCATGCTAGCCTGCTTTATTACACAATCAATCTAGCTTCGCGGTTAACGCCGAACCCGATCGAGCGGTTCTGTCCCGAATATGGATTGTGCGAGGTGGCGCGGCAAGGCCCCTGCGCACTGGACAGATCCCAACTCCCTGAGAGAACCGCTTTTTTGGAGTCCATGTTGCGATCAGGACATTCACCGAGCGCCTCGAGGCGCGAAGCCGCTTGGCGCATCGTCGTTGATGGGGCGTGCCATCGTTCGCGATCGCAAAGGGGATGCCGCGGACGCCACTGCCGATCGGTCGGCGGCGATGAAGATGTCGCGGGAAATCGAAGACACGTATCGCGGATATGGGCTTGAGATCGCGGCTAAGCCGTCGGACACTGCAAGCCGTTAGTCCGAGCGGCTAGCGAACCAGCTCGCCACCCTTCACCACCGCGTCGACGTGTTCGAGAGCTCGAATGTCGGTGAGCGGATCTGAGCGGACGGCGATCAAGTCACCCCATGCACCGGCGTGGAGGGTTCCCACTTCGCCTTCCATTCGAAGTGCCTTGGCCGCCTCGGTCGTAGCGGCCTGGATTGCCTGCATCGGCGTCATTCCATAGCGAATCATGTAGGCGAACTGGCGGCCACCAAGACCATAGGGATAGACGGCCGCGTCGGTACCGAACGTGAGCTTCGCGCCCGCCTTCACCGCCGCTGCAAAGCCCTCACGCTGGATGTCGGTCGTCTCGCGATTCTTACGCAAATACTCGGCCGGCCAGGCTTTCTTGGTTCCGATCTCCTCGATCCAGTCGCCGTTGTAGATGTCCATGTCGAGCCAGACGCCGTTCTTCTTCGCAAGAGCGATCCCTTCAGCGTCGAGGTAGCTCGCGTGCTCGATCGTCCTGGCGCCGGCGCGGATGGCCGCCTTGATCCCCTCGGCACCATGGGCATGAGCGATGCAGTAGCTGCCGCGCAGCTTCGCCTCGTCGCAGGCCGCCTTCATCTCATCCGGGCTGAGCTCGAGCGCGCCAGGTTCGCTGCCGAGGGCGAGGACGGCGCCCGTGGCAATCAGCTTGATGAAGTCGGCGCCATGATCGAGCAGGTAACGCGCCTTGTCCCGCGCCTCCGCTGCGTTGCGGACTTCGCCTACGCGGAAGGCCTCAGGGACGGGCATGTCCGGCGCGAGCGCATCGATTTCGCCGCCACCGCCCGGCGTCGTGATGTAGCCGCCGGCGACAAACATTCGGGGCCCAACGATGTCTCCCGAATTGATTGCGTCACGAAGCGAGACGTCGGTGAGGCCCCGGTAGACGCCGACGTCGCGGACCGTTGTAAAGCCGGCGCGAAGCATCGTCCTCGCAGCGGGCACGGCTTTGAGGATCGTTGCGGATTCGCTGTGCTTGAAGGGCTCGGCCGGATCGGCGCTTTCCGTCGCGCCGTCGGCGATGTGCGTGTGAAGGTCGATCAGGCCCGGCAGAACCGTGAAACCGGTCCAATCGACCGTCGCGGACCCATCCGAAGCGATCCACGGCCCAATCGCAGCAATCTTGCCATCGACGATTCGAATACGCTGATCGGTGCTGACGTGGCCGGTTTCGGGATCGATCAGTCGCCCCGCGTGGACGTCGACGGTAGCCGCCAGGGCGGCAGGCGCCATGGCCACTGCACAGACGAACGCAATCGCTGGTCGAACCGCCATGCCCCCTCCCGTTGCTGGCTTTAAGTCGGCGAGACGTCCCCGGCGCCGGTGCCGGCGTCCTCACCCTGTTCCGGACGCTTCTCGAACACTTCGTCGATCAGGCCGAATTCCTTGGCCTCGTCCGCTTCGAGGAACTTGTCGCGGTCCATCGCCTTCTCGATCTCCTCGATCGCTTGGCCGGTGTACTTTGCGTAGAGCGTGTTGAGGCGCGAGCGCATGCGAAGGATCTCGCGCGCCTGGATCTCGATGTCCGCGGCCATGCCCTGGGCGCCGCCGGAAGGCTGGTGGACCATGATCCGGCTGTTCGAGAGGGCGATGCGCATTCCGGGTTCACCCGCGGCAAGAAGGAAGCTGCCCATCGATGCTGCCTGGCCGATGCACACCGTCGCCACCTTCGGGCGGATGTATTGCATCGTGTCGTGGATCGCGAGGCCGGCAGTGACCACGCCGCCCGGCGAGTTGATGTACATGAAGATGTCCTTCTTCGGGTTCTCGGACTCGAGGAAGAGCAACTGGGCGGTCACGAGCGAGGCCATGTGGTCCTCGATTGGGCCGGTGATGAAGATGATCCGCTCGCGAAGAAGGCGCGAGTAGATGTCGAAACTGCGTTCGCCGCGGTTGGACTGCTCGATGACGATCGGGACGAGCTGTGAAACGATGTCCTGGTGATCCATTAGAAACTGCCGGTCCTTTTGATTGGTGCGACTTACATCGGCGCGAACCGCGGCGGGTTCAAGCGGGTTGGTCAAATGAAACGGGCGGCCGGATGACCCGACCGCCCGACTTCATATTCAAGCTATTGGAACTATTGCATTTTGACGGTCGCGCGAGCGTAATAATAACGCCCTGGAACATCGTAGACCGTGGGATCGAAGTTGTTGATGTCGCAGGTGATGCAGCCCGGTGCCTTGGTGTTGAACAGGTTGTTCACACCGACGGCGAAACCGAGACGGCTATCCCACCACGACGGGGTCCAGCGGCCCTGGATGTCCGTGTAGAACTTCGAATTCAACGTGTTCGCCGGGGTCACATTCTCCTTGAGCTTGGAGATGTAACGGCCGGTGAGCGAGAGGCCGAAGTCCGCCATGTCCCAATCGATGATCCCGATCGACTTGTACTTCGGGAATCCCTGGGACGGGCTGCCCTGCTCCGTTCCCTCGCGGCTGATGACCTGGGTGCCGCCGGTGATCGGGACGATCACGTCGTAGTTCTTCAGCAGCGTGTTGTTCCAGGTGAAGCCGAAGCGGCCCGCGGAAGTTTCTTCCGTCTGGAACCTCAGGTTGACGTCCCAGCCCTTGGTCTTCACGCCCGCGATGTTGACGAGGAAGCCGGAGACCTGGGTCAGCTGACCGCCACTGCCGGCACGAGTCACGAGAGCGCAGGCGGCCGGGTCGTTGTTCACCACGCAATTGCTGACCGTGACGTCCGCGGCGACCGTCTGGATCGCGCCATCGATCTTGATGTTGTAGTGATTGACCTCGATCGACGAGCGGGGGAGGAACGACGGACTGTAAACGCCGCCGAACACCCAGCTCTTCGACGTTTCGGGAACCAGGGCCTCGTTGCCGCCGACAATGACCGAGATCTGCGGGTTAGCCTGGGCATAGCTTCCATCGGCAGGCACGCCCGCCGCGATACAATTCGCCCGAACGGTCGCGTTGTTAATGAAGTTCTGCGCGGCCGTGCTGTCGTTCGAGCAGGGATCGCTGATGGTCTGGTCGAAGCGCGACTGGGTTCCGAACAGCTCACCGATGGTCGGAGCGCGGAAGCCCTCGGCATACGAGCCGCGGAGCCTCAGGTCCTTGAACGGCTTCCAGTTGACGCCACCCTTGAACGTCGTGGTCGAGCCCGATGTCGAGTAGTCGGAGAAACGAACCGCTCCGTTCAGTTCGAGCAGCTCAACGCCGGGTACGCCTGAGAACAGCGGCGCGTTAAGTTCGGCGTAAGCTTCCTTGACGCTGTAGTGACCTCGGGTCGCCTGCGCTGGAATATCCGAACTGAAGCCCGCGGAAACCACCTCATCCGGATCGAAGCTGCCACTCAGCTTGCGGTATTCGACGCCGGTCGCGAGCCCAAGGGCGCCGCCCGGAAGGTCGAACAGCTCACCCGAGACGTTGGCCGAGAAATCCCAGATCGACTGCTCGCTCTCATCGTTCTGGATGAACGTGACATAGTCCATCATCGCCTGGGTGATCGAACCGGCACCGCCGAACAGGTTGAACGGTACGCAACCCGGCGTTGCGTTACAGGTCGCGAGCGGCCCGAGTGCGATGCCCAGCTTCTGGGAGTTGATGTTGCCGAGCATGCGCTGCTTGGCGATGTTCTGGCCGAAGAGGCCGTTTACATCCCAGTACCACTCGTGATCGAACAGCCCGAACTTGCCGTCGAACGTTGCGACACCATAGTAGGTATCCACCTGCTGCGAGAACCTGCGCGGGCCACCCTCGACGAACCGGCGCAAGATAAAGTCCAGGTTGGACGAATCGAGATCGACGCCGAACGGATTGAAGGGGTTCGTTGCATCGACGGTCGTTGCATCAAGAACCGGCGTGATGCCCGCCGCCTGGCCGATACCAAACGGAAGCGGTGCGGCCTTGTTCTTCGACTTGCGTTCGTTCCAGAGCACCTTGAACGTGAAGTTCACGTCCTCCGTGACTTCAGCATGGAGGTTTCCGAACGCGCCATACCGTTCCAATGGAATCTGGAGATAGTTGAACGGTGCAAAGTTGTACCGGTCATCGGGGCTGACAAACGGCCGGAAATCAGCTGGCGTCGCTGTCCCGTTGAGGACGGGAGCAATCAGAGTCGCGTCGCCGCCCGGGAAGAGCGCGCCTGCATAACGGCCGTTGGGAAGGAAGCCCGAACATCCGCCATCGAAGCAGCTGCTGCCATAAGGGGCGGGCCAGCGAGAAATAGCCCGGTCTCCTGAGGAGACGGCCGCCGATTTCACGTAATTGCCGCCAATCACGATCTGCAGCGGGCCGTCACCGCCATTACCCCAGCTGAGCTGGTAGTTCTGGGTGAAACCATCGCCCTCATCGAGGTAGCTTCCGAGCTGGGCGGACGCGAGGAAACCGTCCTGCTTCTGCTTGGTGATGATGTTGACCACGCCCGCAATCGCGTCCGAACCATAGATGGCCGATGCGCCGTCCTGAAGGACTTCCACGCGCTCGATCATGCTTTCCGGAATGGCGTTGAGGTCGACTGAGCCGGGGACGCCCGAGGCCGAGGCACCGTTCACGAAGCGAAGGCTGTCGACGAGAACGAGCGTACGGCGCGATCCGAGGTATCGGAGATCGATTTCCGCTGCACCCGCGCCGACTCCGCCGCCGTCGGGCGGGTTGCCGAGGTTACCGGAGTTGTTGAACTTGCCGTTCAGTCCGCCGCCAGAGCTTGGCAGGCGCTGAAGGACGTCGTTGATCGAATTGAGGCCGGTCTTCGCAATGTCCTGCTG
>JBKPKZ010000152.1:0-3761 GCA_046731355.1 Pseudomonadota bacterium
TGAGGCTCAACATGATCGAGGTCGCGCTGATCGGCATGGTCGGATCGTGAAGGGGCGAGCGCGCGGCCCAGCGGCCGAGAACCTGGACGATCGGCTCGGCTTCGAGGCCCCACTCCGTCGCCTCATAGACCTGGGAGGCAGCGGGCGGCGGAAGCTTCTTCCGACGCACGAGGCCGCGCTCCTCAAGCTCGGTCAGTCGCTGGGTCAGCACATTGGCGCTGATTCCAGGGAGGTCCGCTCGAAGATCCGAAAACCGCCGAGGACCAAGCATCAGCTCGCGGAGGACCAGGAGGGCCCAGCGCTCGCCGATCAGCTCCAGGCCGTGGGCCGTGCCGCAGGCATCGTCATATCGTCTTCTCGTCTCGGGTTTTGCCAATGTAGTTACTTTTTCTAACGAGTTGGTTGCAATTTATGACTTTGGGCTGCAAAAGGCAAGCGAATCGAGTCGCAGGGAGAGAGAAAATGGCGACGGCAGCATTCGATGGACGGGAGTTCTCGAAGAACAAGTTCAGGACCGGGTGGGCGCTCAGCGGTCTCGCGATCGCCTTTCTCGCGCTGGACGCGGGCGGAAAGCTCCTCGCTCCGGAGACGATGATCGCCAATAGCCCGCCGCTGGGAATCCCCGCCGATCCCAGTTTCTATCGGGAGCTTGGCCTGATCCTCGCCGTCTGCACTGCATTCTACGCCTGGCCGCGTAGCGCCTTCCTCGGCGCCGTTCTCTTGACCGGCTATCTCGGCGGCGCGGTTGCGACCCAGCTGCGCGTCGGCAACCCGTTGCTCAGCCACACCTTGTTCGGCGTGTACCTCGGCCTCTTCGTCTGGGGCGGCCTGTGGCTTCGCGAGCCGCGCCTTCGTTCCCTCTTCCCTCTCAAAGACTGAAACGAACAAATCTCCAGGGAGACAGACCATGTCGCGTATGATCTTCGTAAACCTGCCGGTCGAGGACCTCGAGGCGTCGAAACGCTTTTATGAGGCGATCGGCGCCCGCAACGAACCCAAGTTCAGCAATGAAGCTGCGGCAATGATGGTTCTTTCGGACACCATCAACGTGATGCTGCTGTCCAAACCCTTCTTTTCGACGTTCACCGACAAGCCGATTGCCGACGCCCATGCCAGCAGCCAGGTCCTCCTGTGCGTGTCGTGCGACAGCCCGGCCGAAGTGGACCAGCTTGTCGACGCCGCGGCCGCCAATGGCGGCAAGGCCGACCCCGGTCCGAAACAGGACATGGGAGGAATGATGTACGGCCGAAGCTTCGAGGATCCGGACGGACATCATTGGGAACCCATGTGGATGGACCCGCAGATGGCCGAACAAGGGGCACACCCCGTCGAATCGGCCACTGCCGACAACCACTAATCAGGCTAGGGAGCGCGCCATGCCAGTCGACTCGACTGCCAATGCTGAAGTCACCGCCTATCGCTGGGTTCCGGACTTCGCCCAGGGGTTGGTCCGAGACCTTCGCGTCCGCTGGGCGCTTGAGGAAATCGACCGGCCCTACCGAGTCCGTTTGCTCGACGTAACCAGGCCGCGGCCGGAAGAATATTTCTGCGAGCAGCCTTTTGGGCAGGTTCCAGCCTACCGCGACGATGAAGTCCAGCTGTTCGAGAGCGGAGCGATCCTTATCCACATCGGCCTCAAGGACGAGCGCCTTCTTCCCACCGATCATGCGCAGAAAATGCGCGCGATCGCCTGGGTCATCGCTTCGCTGAACAGCGTCGAGCCCGCCATCTTTCCACTGTTGATGATCAATGTCTTCAACAAGGGGGAAGCCTGGACCGAGGAAGCGCGGCCCAAGTTCATGGAACGGCTCGACAGTCGGCTGAAGTGCGTGTCCAACGCGCTTGGCGACAAGGAGTGGCTCGAAGACCGCTTCACCGTCGCCGATCTCATGCTGGTGACGGTGCTCCGTCAGCTTCGCGCCGGTCGCGTGCTCGAGCAATATCCCAACCTCGTCGCACTCGTTGCGCGCGGCGAAGCGAGACCCGCCTTCCAGCGCGCGCTCGCCGACCAGCTCGCAGTCTTTGCAAAGAATGAGCCGGAGCCGCAGCCGGCGTGAAGTAGGCGTTCCCCCATTCCCCAACCCCCGAAGGAGAAGGACAAGTGACCTATTTCGAAGGATTCCTGGTGCCGGTCCCCGAAAACGCGCGGGAAGGCTATCGCAAGCATGCCGCCGACGCGGCCCCCATTTTCCATGAGTTCGGAGTGAAGCGTCATTTCGAGGCCTGGGACAGCGACGTCCCCGAAGGGAAGGTCACGGACTTCCGCAAGGCCGTCGATGCAAAGCCGGATGAGAAAGTAGTCTTCTCCTGGTTCGAATATCCGGACCGGGCGGCACGCGACGCCGCCAACGAGAAGATGATGAATGACCCCCGAATGAAGGAAATGGGCGAATCCATGCCCTTCGACGGGAAGCGCATGGTCATGGGCGGGTTCGACGCCATCGTCGAGGAAGGCAGCGAACCCGGCGGCTACACCGACGGCTTCGTCGTGCCGGTGCCGGAAGGGAAGCGCGATGCCTATCGCGAGCTCGCCTCGAAAATGGCCAAGGTCTTTCGTGAGCACGGCGCGAACCGGGTCGTCGAGGCCATCGCCGACGATGTCCAGCACGGCAAGGTCACCGATTTCTATCGCGCGGTGAAGGCCGAGGACGGCGAGACGGTCGTCTTCAGCTTTATCGAATGGCCTGACAAGCAGGTCAGAGACGACGCCTGGGCGAAGATCATGCAGGATGAGACCATGAAGCCGCAGGGCGAGATGCCCTTCAACGGCCAGCGCATGTTCTGGGGTGGCTTCGAGCCGATCGTCGACAGCGCGCCGGCGAAGACCCGCGAAAACGCCTGACCGGCGACGCTGCTTGAGAAGAAAGGAACGGACATGTCCGAAGTGACTGACGCGCCTGTAAGATCCGACGCAGGCTCCCGGCCGCTGCAGGGAAGCAATGTTTGGTACGAGCTGATGACAACCGACCCCGATGCCGCGAAGACCTTCTACGGATCGGTGGTCGGCTGGACGATCGGCGAGTCCATCCCCGGCGACCAGGACTATCGAATGATCGGCCGAAACGACGGCGGATTCGCCGGCGGGGTGCTCCGGCTGACCGACGAGATGCAGCGGCATGGCGCCCGTCCGACCTGGCTCGGCTACATCGGCGTCGATGACGTCGATGCGACCGTCTCGAAAATCGAATCGAAGGGCGGCAAGGCCTTGATGCCCGCCTTCGACATCCCCCAGGGCCGGATCGCAATGGTCGCGGATGCACAGGGCAATCCGTTCTACGTGATGAAGCCCGTCGCTCCCGACGAAAAGCCGGATAGCAAGAGCGATGTCTTCTCGGCGACCGCGGAACAGCGCGTCGGCTGGAATGAGCTCACCACGGCCGACCCGGCGGCTGCCCGCGATTTCTACGGCGACCTGTTCGGCTGGACCAGCGACGACTTCATGCCGATGGGCGAAAACGGCGAGTATCGCTTCTTCGCCCACAACGGCACGACGATCGGTGCGGTTTGCGGACTGATGCCGGGCGGAAGCAGCGGCTGGCGCTACTATGTTCGAGTGCCGTCGATCTCGACCGCCGTCGAGGCCGTCAAGGCCGGTGGAGGAACGATCTCGATGGGCCCGCACGAGGTTCCCGGCGGCGATCACATCATCATCGGAAACGACCCGCAGGGCGCGGAATTCGCACTCGTGGGCAAGGCCTGAGGAGAAAGAAAATGGCCACCAACAAACTGACGACCTGCCTTTGGTTCGACAAGGGCGAAGC
>JBKPKZ010000153.1:0-14856 GCA_046731355.1 Pseudomonadota bacterium
ATTCCTTGCCGGTCAGGTGCACCCGGGCGCCGTCGACCTCGACCGTCTTCGCATCGAGGTTCACGGCGAGCTTGCCGGTGCGTATGACCGATTGCGAATGGCCCTTCGAGCGGCGCACGATCGCATGGATCCGGGCGACCAGCTCGTCGCGGTGAAACGGCTTGGTGACATAATCGTCGGCGCCGAAGCCCAGTGCGCGGACCTTGGAATCCATCTCGCCGATACCCGACAGGATCAGCACCGGAGTACCGACCTTGGCCGTCCGGAGCTTCTTGAGCACGTCGTAGCCGTGCATGTCCGGAAGGTTCAGGTCGAGGAGAATGATGTCGTAATCGTAGAGCTTGCCGAGATCCAAGCCCTCTTCGCCCAGGTCGGTCGTGTAGACGTTGAAGCCTTCGGTCCCGAGCATCAGCTCGATGCTCTTGGCGGTCGTCGGCTCGTCTTCGATCAGCAGCACTCGCATGCGAATTCCCCCCACCGTTCGACCGCGAGCGTTACGCTCTCTTAACGGCCTTGAAGCGGTCATTAACCATTCGATGTCTGATCGCAAAAGGTTAATAATGTGTAACGCGCTGGATTCCCTTGGAATCGTTGCGCAGGAGTCACAGACGGCTAAGAAGCCGTTGATGCTCGACCAGCGGATCCTCTTCATCGACGCCGAAGCGATGGTCATCGACAAGCCCGCGGGCCTGCCGGTCGATACTCCGCGCCGAGGGGGAGACAGCATCGCCAAGCGGCTGAACGAGCTGAAGCAGGGCTTCCAGCGGCCGCCGACGCCGATGCACCGGCTCGACCAGGACACGTCCGGCTGCCTGTTGCTTGCGCGCTCGCCCAAGGCGCGCTCGTCGCTTCAGAAGGCGTTCGAAACGCGGCAGATCGAAAAATATTATCTCGCTCTGGTCGATGGCGAGATCGACGAGGACGAAGGCACGATCGACGTGCCGCTTGCCAAGAAATCGAGCGCCGAGGCCGGCTGGCGGATGGTCGCCGACCCCAAGGGCGACAAGGCGATCACCCACTGGCGCAAGGTCCTTGCTCAGGGCGGCCGGACCCTGGTCGAGTTCCGCCCCGTGACCGGCCGCACGCATCAACTGCGCGTGCACGCGCGCGAGGCGTTCGGGCGCGGGATTGTCGGCGACCGGGTCTATGGCGTCCCCGGCGGGCAGATGCTTCTCCACGCCTCGCGGCTGGTCGTTCCGCGCGAGAGGAAGGTCGCGATCGACGTGAGCGCGCCGCTTCCGGACTATTTCGGGGATCTGGGGCATGAAGCCTGAGGACGTCATCATCCCGGAGGACGCGCTCAGCGAGAGCTTCCTCGCCGCGACCGGTCCCGGCGGCCAGAACGTCAACAAGGTCGCAACCGCGGTGCAGCTTCGAGTCGACATGTTCCGGCTCGGCCTTGATCCGGGCGCCTATGAGCGGCTCAAGCAGATTGCCGGGAGCAAGGTGACCGGCGCCGGCGAATTGCTGATCACGGCGCGCAGATACCGCACCCAGGATGCCAATCGGCAGGATGCCCGGCGCCGGCTGGCGGAATTGATCGCGGCTGCCCATATCGTCCAGGCGAAACGCAGGGCGACTCGGCCGAGCCGGGCCGCGAAAGCCGAGCGCGTCGACAAGAAGCGCAAGCGAAGCGCGGTGAAGCAGACGCGCGGAAAGGTTCAGTTCGACTGATGTACGACTTCAAGATCGCTGCCGCCGACAAGGCCACGATGTACCGGGACCTTCTTTCCGCGGTCGAGGGCCTGACCGCCGGTGAGACCGACCAGGTCGCCAACATGGCCAATGTCGCGGCCCTGGTCTTCGAGACCTTGCCCGACCTCAACTGGGCGGGCTTCTACCGAAACGTCGGCGGCGAGCTCGTGGTCGGGCCCTTCCAGGGCCGGCCGGCGTGCATCCGGATTCCGTTCGGCGAGGGCGTTTGCGGAGCGGCTGCCCAGACCTTGAGAGTGCAAAGGGTCGAGGACGTCAACGAATTCCCCGGCCACATCGCCTGCGATTCGGCCTCCGCAAGCGAACTGGTCGTTCCGATCGTCGGAGCGGATGGAAAGCTGGTCGCGGTTCTGGACCTCGACAGCCCAAGGGTCGCGCGCTTTACCGACGAAGATGAAGAAGGCTGCGTCGCGGTCTGCGAGCTTCTCGCGAAGGTCCTTTAGCTTAGCGTCGCGAGCAGCCCCGAGGGGCTTAAGAGAGCTCATCCAGACGCTCGTCGCCGAGCGAGCCTGGAATGATCATCACCGGGCAGGGCAATTTGCCGGCATCATTTCCGGCGAAGTGAGCGACGAGCGGTCCCGGGTTGCCGCTCGGAGCGGCTCCAAGGACCAGGGCGGTCACTTCCTGCCGCTCGCCGACATATTCGCGAACGACCTTGGTCGGCTCGCCCGAACGGATGACGATCGAGGGCTTGAGCCCCGACTCGTCCATGATCTCGCCGACCGCGCCGCTGACGATGCCCTCGATCCTCAGCTTCTGCTCTTCCTCCATGGCGGCCTGGACTCCGCCCCACTGGACGAAATCCTGGGGTTCCACGATGGCGAGCACTTCGACGAGGCCGTCGGTCTTGATCGCCCGGCGGGCAGCGAACCGGAGCGCGACGCGCGCCTCGGGGCTGTCGTCGATCACGACGAGATAGGTGCGTTTTGCCTCGCTCTCCCCCATTTAAGGGCAAGTGCTGCGTTAAACGGGGCTTTAGCGCAAGCGACATCGTTCGCGGACCGTCTGGGCCTTGACCCGGACCGCCGCATTGGCTTTGTGCCCGCGAGCCTGCCCAAGCGGAAAGACGCTCATGCCGACCGAACTCAAAATGCCCGCCCTTTCCCCGACGATGGAAGAGGGCACGCTCGCCAAATGGCTCGTCAAGGAAGGCGACGAGGTCAAGTCCGGCGATATTCTCGCCGAGATCGAGACCGACAAGGCGACGATGGAATTCGAGGCGGTCGACGAGGGCAAGATCGCCAAGATCCTGGTTCCGGAAGGGACGGACGGGGTCAAGGTCGGCGCTCCGATCGCGATCCTGGCGGGCGAGGGTGAAGACATTTCCGCCGCGGCTCCAAAGCAGGACACGGTTCCCGTCGAAGCTCCGAAGGCCGCTGTACCCGCTCCCAAGCCGGACGAGACCCCGAAGAGTGCTCCGGCCGCTGCGCCGGTCGAGACGCCCGGCGCCCCACCGACGCCGGCAGCGGTGCCGCGCTCCGAGGGCGACCGGGTCAAGGCATCGCCGCTGGCACGCCGGCTCGCCCAGGCCCAGAACGTCGACTTGAATGCGCTTCAGGGCTCGGGCCCCGGGGGACGAATCGTCCGCGCGGACGTCGACGCCGCGGTCGGCAAGGCGCCTGCCGCCGCTCCTGCAGGAGCGCCCGCCGCGGCAACTGCCCCGGCGATCGGCGGTCACCTGGTGCTTCCGGGTCCGATGGAGCTGGCGATCCCGCACGAGGCGATCAAGCTTTCGAACATCCGCAAGACGATCGCTCGCCGGCTGACCGAGTCGAAGCAGCAGATCCCGCACATCTATCTGACCCTCGACATCCAGCTCGACGCGCTCCTGAAGCTTCGCGGCGAGCTCAACGCAGGGCTCGAAAGCCGCGGGGTGAAGCTGTCGGTCAACGACCTCCTCATCAAGGCGCTCGCCCAGGCGCTGATCGAAGTTCCCGAGTGCAACGTCAGCTTCGCCGGCGACCAATTGTTCAAGTACCAGCGCGCCGACGTTTCGGTCGCGGTCTCGATCCCGGCCGGCCTCATCACTCCGATCATCGTCGGAGCCGACACCAAGAGCGTGTCGGCGATCTCGACCGAGATGAAGGACCTTGCCGCCCGGGCGAAGGAAGGAAAGCTCCAGCCGCCCGAATACCAGGGCGGCACCGCCAGCCTGTCGAACATGGGCATGTACGGGATCAAGCAGTTCGAAGCGGTCATCAACCCGCCGCAGGGCATGATCATGGCGATCGGCGCGGGCGAGAAGCGGCCTTACGTCATCAACGACAGTCTTCAGATCGCCTCGGTCATGAGCGCGACCGGAAGTTTCGATCACCGCGCCATCGACGGCGCCGATGGAGCGAGGCTGATGCAGGCATTCAAGCGGCTGGTTGAAAACCCTCTGGGCATGCTGGCCTGACATGAAGTGGATGACCGCGCTCATCCTGGGCGGGATCCTCGCCTTCGTGCTCCCGCTGTCGCTGGGCGGCCAGGACGGCGTCTGGATGCATAGCTGGGTGAAATGGGGCACCATCCGCCCGATCCATGGATCGCCGGGCTTCCTGTTCTCGGTCCCGCTTTTCCTCGGCTCCGCTCTGGCCTTCCGGATCTTCTTCAACTGGCACTCTCGCTAAGGGCTTAAGCTTGGCTGATCGCGTCCCCGTCATCCGTGCGACCGCGATGCCGACGCACCTCAACCCCTACGGCGGAGTGTTCGGAGGCTGGCTGATCAGCCAGATGGCGCTGGGCGCGGGAAGCGAGGCGTCGCGGATCGTTCGCGGCAAGGCGGTTCTGGTCGCTGCGGACGAGCTTCGCTTCAAGGGTGCTCCAAGCGTCGGCGACGAGGTCTCCGTCTACGTCGAGCTACTTGAAAGCGGGCGGACGTCGCTCACCTACCAGGCGGAAGCAATCTCGCGCGAGCGGCACGGCGATGCCGAGACGCGCGTTGCGTGGGGGCGCTTCAAGTTCGTCGCGCTCGACGACAATGACAGGCCGCGCGAGGTCGCGGGACAAGAGGGAAGCAATGGCTGAATCCTACGACGTTATCGTGCTCGGCTCCGGCCCGGGCGGCTACGTGGCCGCGATCCGCGCTGCCCAGCTCGGCCTCAAGACCGCGATCGTCGAACGCGAGAACCTCGGCGGCATCTGCCTCAACTGGGGCTGCATCCCGACCAAGGCGCTTCTTCGAACGGCCGAAATCTTCCACCAGATCCGGCATGCCGACGCCTATGGGCTCGAGGCGATCAAGGCCGGATTCAAGATCGACAAGGTCGTTGCGCGAAGCCGCGCGGTGGCCAAGCAGCTCAACCAGGGCGTCGCGCACCTGATGAAGAAGAACAAGATCGCCGTTCACATGGGCGAGGGCAAGATCATCGCGAAGGGCAAGCTCGTGGTCACCCTCGCCGATGGCAAGACCGCCGAGCTTTCGGCAAAACACATCATCGTCGCAACCGGCGCGCGCGCCCGCGACCTTCCGTTCGCCAAGGCCGACGGAAAGCGCATCTGGACCTATCGCCACGCGATGACGCCCGCCGAAATGCCGACCGAGCTCCTGGTCATCGGCTCCGGCGCGATCGGGATCGAGTTCGCCAGCTTCTACGCCGACCTCGGCGCCAAGGTGACGGTCGTGGAGATGCTCGATCGACTCGTACCGGTCGAGGATTCGGAAGTCAGCGCCTTCCTCGAAAAGCAGCTGACGAAGCAGGGCCTCGAGGTGATGACGTCCGCCGGCGTCGAGAGCCTGAAATCCGATGCGAAGGGCGTCGTCGCAATCATCAAGGGCAAGGACGGCAAATCGGCGGAGCAGCGCTTCAGCCATGCCATTGTCGCCGTCGGTATCGTTCCGAACACCGAGAACATCGGGCTCGAAGCGCTCGGGGTGAAGACCACCAAGGGTCACATCGACACCGACCCGATGTGCCGCACGAACGTGCCGGGGGTGTGGGCGATCGGCGACGTGACCGCTCCGCCCTGGCTCGCGCACAAGGCGAGCCACGAAGGCGTGACGGCCGCCGAAGCGATCGCGAAGGAGCTCGGCAACAAGGACGCGCACCCCCACGCGGCCGACCCGAAGAACATTCCGGGCTGCACCTATTGCCGCCCGCAGGTGGCTTCGGTGGGCCTCACCGAAGCCCAGGCGAAGGAAGCCGGCCACGAGGTCAAGGTCGGCAAGTTCCCCTTCATCGGCAACGGCAAGGCGATCGCTCTCGGCGAGGTGGAAGGCTTCGTAAAGACGGTGTTCGACGGCAAGACCGGCGAGCTCCTGGGAGCGCACATGATCGGCGCCGAGGTCACCGAGCTGATCCAGGGCTACACCATCGGCAAGACGGCCGAGCTGGTCGAAGACGACTTCATCCAGACCGTCTTCCCGCACCCGACCTTAAGCGAGATGATGCACGAGAGCGTGCTTGCCGCGTTCGGCCGGGTCATCCACATCTGATGGATCTCGATTCCGACCTTGAAGGGATGAGCGCGAAGGAGCTTGCCGACGAGGTCCGGAAACTGCGCGCCGGAATAAGGGAGCATCGTGACAGCACGGGAATGGACCTGTGCTGGCATCATCCGAAGTTGTGGGGCCTTCTGCCCGAGAGGGTCGAGCCTAAGATCGCCGTTCCCGAATGGCCGCAATTCCTAGCCGGTTGCGTGCGCTATCGGCAAAGCCTCGACGAACAATGCGCAAAGGCGCCACGAACAAGAGAAGACTATCATCCAGAGGGGGAATGATTTGATGAAGCGACTGTTGCTTGCCGCCGCGGCAATTGCACTTGCCGCGCCCGCGAGCGCGGCGACGGTGATCACTGCCGACCGCTATCTCGACGTCGAGACTGGCCGTTATGTCCAGAACCCCGCGATCTTCGTCGATTCGACGGGCCACATCACCTCGATCGCCGACGCACGGACGGTGCGCTGGGGCTCGGAGGTCAAGCACATCGATCTTGGCAACCGGACCCTTGTTCCCGGTCTCATCGACATGCACACGCACCTCGGGCCGGCGAACATCGGCGGCTACCGTTTCCTCGAATATACCGGCAGCTTCTGGCCGATCGTCGCGACCCGGACCGCCAAGGACATGCTCAACGGCGGCTTCACGACCATGCGCGTCGTCGGTTCCGGGGACTGGACGGACGTCGGGCTGAAGCAGGCGATCGAGGCAGGCTATGTCGTCGGTCCGCGAATCGTTCCAGCCGGCCACGCGCTCGGCGCAACGGGCGGACATTGCGACGACACCTATCTCCCTCCTGAACTCCAGAAGGACAAGAAGGAGGAGGGCATCGGCGACAGCCCGGAGGAGCTGAAGTACCAGGTCCGCCGCCAGCGCAAGTTCGGTGCCGAGGTGATCAAGGTTTGCGCGACGGGCGGGGTCTTCTCGCGCGGCGACACTCCCGGACAGCAGCAGCTGACCGAGGACGAGCTTCGGGCGATCGCCGACGAGGCGCACATGCAGGGCCTTCGGGTAGCGGCCCACGCGCATGGAGCCACCGGAATCAACGCGGCAATCCGCGCCGGCATCGACACGATCGAACACGCCAGCCTTCTCGACGACGAGAGCATCAAGCTCGCCAAGGCGCGCAAGCGGCCGGTCTGGTTCTCGATGGATATCAAGAACACCGATTACACGCAGGCCGAGGGACGGAAGAACGGCGAGCTCGAGGAGAACATCCGCAAGGACCGCGAGATCGGGCAGATCCAGCGCGACAATTTCCGCAAGGCTCACCAGGCCGGCGTCCGGATGATCTTCGGCTCGGACGCGGGCGTGATGCCGCATGCGATGGTCGGCCAGCAGTTCGCGGTCATGGTCGAATATGGGATGACCCCCTTGGAGGCGATCCAGGCCGCGACCAGGAACGCTTCGGAGGCGCTCGGCCGGAACGACGTCGGCGAGATCGAGGTCGGTCGGTACGGCGATATCGTCGCCGTCGATGGCGATCCCCTGGAGAATGTCCGGGTGCTCGAGAAGCCTGTCGCAGTCATCAAGAGCGGCGAGCTGATCACCCGCGACTGAGCCCGAATGGCGAACGGCGCGTTGTCCTTAAAGGAATGGCCGGGCTTGATCGCGACAAGATCCGCAGGGACTTCGAGGATGCGGTGAACATGACCGCGCCCGAGTTGAAGGCGTGGCTCGATACCGAGGAAAGCCGCGCGGTCGGCTGGAAGGGCAAGGACGGAAAGGGTTCGGGCGAAAGCGTCGGTCACGCCAGCGGTCGGCGAATCCTCGCCATCCTCGGCAAGGCCAGTGGAGATCTCACCGGCGACGATTTCGTCCACATGCGCAGGGTCGTCGGCTACGTCCGCCGTCACCGGGCGCAGGAGCCGATGAACGTCGCGACCTCGCGCTGGCGCTATTCGCTCATGAACTGGGGCAACGATCCGTTGAAAAGCTAGTTTGGCTTTAAGGACGTGATTTCAAACGGAGGCACTGCGCGATGAAACGCGGGTTTTGCGACGATATCGACAAGCTGACGGTCGACAATGAGGATTTCCGGCGGGTGCTCTACACCGGCGAGCATCTCCAGCTGGTGCTGATGACGCTTCAGCAGGGCGAAGCGATCGGCGAAGAAGTCCACGAGGATCGCGACCAGTTCTTTCGGTTCGAGGAGGGGCAGGGCGCGGTCGACATCGACGGCCGCGAAAATCCGGTGATGGACGATTTCGCGGTGATCGTCCCCGCGGGCGCACGCCACAATGTTCGCAATACCGGCTCCGAGCCGCTTCGCTTCTACACGCTCTACGGACCGCCCGAGCACAAGGACAAGATCGTCCAGAGCACCAGGGAGGACGCCGAGGCCCGGCACCGCTTTGAAGAGTGGGACGGAGCGACAACGGAATAAAAGCGAAGGCGGCCCGTCCGGATAGCAGGACGGAACCGCCTTCGTGGTGCTCGAAACGCCTCTTGGGGAGAGGTTGTCACGGCTTCGAGGTGCGACACCGGAGCGTCAGCACCGTATATTAAAAGAGGTTAGTGCGACGGCACTCGGGATAAACCCTGACCGTGGCAAAATCGGCGAGCGCAGTCGCCGTTGCGCTTGGAAAAGCCGGCCCTAAGCTGCCGGTCATGCTCCATCGCCTCTTCCTCGCTGCAGCCCTCGCTTCGGGCGCAACCGCCGCAATTGCCAATCCGACCTACATCCATGCCGGGCGAGTGATCGCCGTTCCGGGCAGGGCTCCGCTCGGGCCCTCGACGATCATCGTCGACCATGGCCGGATCGTCGAAGTCCGTGACGGCCATGTGCCGGCGCCGGCGGGAGCGTCCGTCGTCGAGCTCGGCGACAAGACGGTCCTCCCCGGACTGATCGACAGCCACGTTCACCTCGTCAGCGACCGGGGAGGCGAGCAGGCGCTTCTGGCCGAAGTCCGCGACGACATGCCGCTGCATGCCTTCGAGACGCAGATGAACGGAATGAAGACCTTGCGCGCGGGCTTCACGACCGTCCGCAACCTTGGCGATGACCATGGCGACACGCTTGCGCTCCGCGAGGCGGTGAACCGCGGCTGGGTCCAGGGGCCGCGCATCATCGACGCCGCCCAGTCGATCTCCACCACCGGCGGCCACATGGACGGGCGGGGATCGCTCAACGACGATCTCGTCGTCCACTGGATGTCGAGCCCGGAGAACCTCTGCGACAGCGTCGAAAGCTGCCGACGGGTCGTTCGCCGCCAGATCGACCGCGGCGCGGACGTCATCAAGTTCGCGACGACGGGCGGAGTGAACAGCGGCACCGGGCTCGCCACCCGGATGTTCGACGACGAGGCGAAGGCGCTCGTCCAGACCGCTCATGCCTATGGCCGCAAGGTCGCGGTCCACGCCCACGGCTCGGACGGAATCAAGCTCGCGCTTCGCGCCGGAGCGGATTCGATCGAGCACGGCACCGTCATGGACGACGAGATCATCAAGCTCTTCAAGCAGACCGGCGCCTACTACGTGCCGACCCTGTCGACCGTGAACGGCTATGTCGAACGGCTCGCCAAGGACCCGAACGCCTATACCGGCGCGGTCAAGCAGCAGATCGAATGGCGTATCGGGATTACCGGCCAGTCGCTTCAGAAGGCCTATCCCGCGGGCGTGAAGATCGCCTTCGGAACCGACGCCGGAGTCTCGAAGCACGGCCGCAACGCGGACGAGTTCGAACTGCTCGTCAAATTCGGAATGCCTCCGGTCGAAGCGATCAAGGCGGCGACCGTCAATGCGGCGGACCTGCTCGGGCTTTCGAACGAGATCGGAACGATCGAGCCCGGCAAGTCGGCGGACATCATCGCGGTCGCGGGCGATCCGTTGACCGACGTCAGGATGCTGAAGACGATTCCCTTCGTGATGGCCCGGGGCGAAGTCGTGAAGAACGAGGACTAGGCGGCGAAACGGTGCTGTTCGGCAAGTTCGCCGGCGAGCCCTTCGATGAAGCGGTCGGTGCAGCAGTCCCACGAATAATGCCTGGCTTCGGCGGCGGCAGCGGCGCGGTCGGCGGTGAGCGCGCGTCGGATCGCGGCGCCAAGGTCCTCGTCGACGGCCCCGATACGGCCCTTGGAGCCGTGGAAGCCCTTGCCGTCGACGCCGAGGATGTCGATCGGACCCGGGACCGGAAAGGCCGCCACCGGCACCCCGCAGGCGAGTGCCTCGATATTGACGAGGCCGAAGGTGTCCGTCCGGCTCGGAAAGACGAAGACGTCCGCCGCGGCATAGCATGAGGCGAGTTCGGCGCCGTGCTTGGCGCCCATGAAGGTGACTTCGGGATAGCGCTTCTTCAAAGACTCGAGAGCGGGCCCGTCGCCGACCACCACCTTGCTTCCCGCCACGGGGCAATCGAGGAACGCCTCGATGTTCTTTTCCACCGCCACTCGGCCGACGTTCAAGAGCAGTGGCCTTGGAAGCCGGAACAGGGCTTCATGGGGGCAGACGTTCGAACTGAACTGGTCGAGGTCGACGCCGCGGGGCCAGTGATGGGTGTGCCCGATGCCGTGGGCCTGGAGTTCGTCCGCCAGGGTGGCGGTCGCGGTGAAGGTCCGTTCGGCGGCGCCATGGAAGCGCCTCATCACCTTCCAGATCCACTCGGCCGGGATTCCGGTGCGGATCGAGACATAGTCAGGGAAGCGGGTGTGGAACGCCGTCGTGAAGGGCCGTTCGCGCTTGAGGCACCAGCTCCGCGTCGCCCACCCGATCGGACCCTCGGTCGAGACATGGACCCGGTCCGGCTGCACCCGGTCGAGGATCGCCGCGACCGCCTTCCCGCAGCGAAGCGCCAGCCGGATCTCGGCATAGGTGGGGCAGGGGATCGTCCGGAACATCCCGGGCTCGACCACCATCACGTCGTGGCCGCGCTGCTTCAAGCGCTCCGCGGTCGTTTCGAGGGAGCGGACGACGCCGTTGACCTGCGGATGCCAGGCATCCGTCGCGATGACGATCTTCACGCTTCGGCGACTTCCCGGGCGGCCGTTCGCGAGACCTGTTTCGCTTCCTCGCGCTTGCGCTCGGCCCAGTCGAGGATCTCCATTCGGCCATTGGCGTGCTCGACGAGCGCGGTGCAGCTCTCGACCCAGTCGCCGTCGTTGAAATAGGTGACCTCGCCGATCTGGCGGACCTCGGCGGTGTGGATGTGTCCGCAGACGACGCCGTTCGCACCGCGCTCGAAGGCGGCGCGGGCGACCGCTTCCTCGAAGCTCGAGATGAACTGGACGGCGTTCTTGACCTTCTTCTTGAGGAGGCCGGACAGCGACCAGTAGGGCTTGCCCATCATCCGCCGGACGCGGTTGAGAACGGCGTTCAACTTGAGAAGCATCGAATAGGCACTGTCGCCGAGAAAGGCGAGCCAGCGGGCGTAGAGCACGACGCCGTCGAACTCGTCGCCATGCAGGACCAAGAGCGTCCGCCCGTCCGCGGTCACGTGCATTGCCTCGGGAAGGATCTCCACGCCCCCGAAATGGAGGCCGACATAGTCCCGGAAGACCTCGTCATGGTTGCCCGGCACGTAGACGACCCGTGTTCCGTGCTTGGCCATCTTGAGGACGCAGCGGACGATGTCGTTGTGTCTCGGCGGCCAGTACCAGCCTTTCCTGAGCTGCCAGCCGTCGATGATGTCCCCGACGAGATAGAGCGTCTCGCACTCGATCGCTTTCAGGAAGTCGAGAAGCATCTCCGCATTGCATCCGGACGTCCCGAGATGCGTGTCGGAAATCCACACCGTCCGGAACGACAGTCGCGGCCGGTGTGGCTCGAATGAAATCGGCTCCTCGATCCAGTCGGGCAAGGTCGGCCCCTCGATCAAGGACTTCGGAATCTCGCCTTCACGGCCGGCGAAGAAGCCATTCGGTATGATCTTGGACACGGTCCACCCTCCCGTCCCCTGTTGCAGGGATCTTAGTCGGGTGCCGGGACAATAGGATTGCTCAAATCTTACAATTTTGCTGCAATTTCAAAAGCCAAGAGGCGCTTGACGGACGATCCCGCGGTTGCGACCAAAGCGCCGGCCATGACCCGATATCCACTGAACCGCCGGACAATGCTCGCGTCCGGTCTCGCAGCCCTCGCTTCGACAACGATCCTCGCCAAGGCTCCGCCCAATGACATCACTTTGGAGCAGGACTTCGACGAATTGTGGGAGACGCTTCGCGACCGCTACGCATTCTTCGAGGACAAGGCGACCGACTGGGAGCGGGTGAGGTCGCTCTACCGGCCGCGGCTCGTCGAGGTCGGCGACGACGAGGACAAGTGGAACCGGCTGCTCCTCGCCGTGACGGACGAGCTTTACGATGCACACACGCATTTCGCGCAGCCGGTGCCGGGCCTTCCGCGCTGGCCCCTGTCCGACATTTTCATCGAGGAGACGAAGTCGGGCTTCGAAGTGAGCGCGCTTCGCGAGGCGTCGGGCGCCCTGGAAGCGGGACTCGAGGTCGGCGACCAGGTCGTCGGGATCGACGGGATGACCTTCGAGCAGGCGGTCGCGCTTCGAATGCCGCGAACCCTCCGGCGGCCCGACCCCGAGGCCAGGCGTTTTGCTCTCAACGCGGCGGCCGGCGGGAACCGCGACCGCGATCGAAGGCTTCGTGTCCGCTCGGCGGACGGCCGGGTTCGCGACCTCCTGGTGCCGTTCAGGCCGGTCGCGGACCGGCCCGCCATCGGCCACCGGCGGCTCGACGGTGGCTTCGGCTACATCGCGATCACGACGTTTGGCGACAATGGCGCGCCCGCCGCGTTCGACGCCGCGCTCGCGGAGCTCAAGGACGCGCCCGGCCTCGTCATCGATACCCGCTTCAATGGCGGCGGGGACACGGCGATCGCCCGCCCGATCATGGGCCGCTTCATCAAGGAGCGCCGTCCCTATGCGCTGATGCGCCGAAGAAGCGGAAAGGGCATCGGCCTTACCGACCCGTGGACCGAATATGTCGATCCCAAGGGACCCTTCACCTACGAAAAGCCGGTCGTCGTGCTCCAGAACCATTGGAGCGGGAGCATGGCGGAAGGCTTTCCGATGGGGATGAAGGGCATCGGCAGGGCAGTGACGGTCGGAACCGAGACGATGGGACTTGGAGCGGCGGTCTTTCCGCTTCGGCTCGATCGCACCGGAGTGACCATCAATTACAGCGCCGAGCCGGTCTACGACGTGAAGGACAGGCCGCGCTGGAAGCTGAAGCCGGACGTGCCGGTCGCCCCTCGGGGCGACATACTGGCGGCCGGAATTGCGGAGCTTAAGCGCCTCGCCGGCCGTTGATCGGCGTCCATGGGCTCAATTCCGACATTCGAGGTTGACGCGAAAGCCGATGGAGAAGCGACGGACCTCGTTGTCCGCGAAGCCTCCGGGCACGAGCGAAGCTATCGCATCCAGGCCGGCGAGCAGGCGGACTATCTACGCTTCTTCGCGGAGCTGGCGAAGGACTTCGGCACCCGTGCCCCGGCATCCTCGAAGGCGCCTCGAGCGGCGCCGACGGGCGTTCCCTGGAAGCCTTTGATCGTCGATAATCTCAGTGAGCAGACGATCGCCGGTTACGGCGATCCGGCGGTCCTGAAGGTGGCCGACGGCTGGGTCCTGACCGCGACCTCGAACGACGCGCTCGATGCCTTCCCGATCCTCCATTCGACCGACCTTGAACATTGGGAGCATCGCGGTTTCGTCTTTCCCGAGGGCCATGCTCCGGAATGGACGAGGCACGGCCGCCGGGTAGGCGACTTCTGGGCGCCGGAGATGGCCCGGATCGGCGAGGAATATTGGCTTGCCTACACCGCCCGCGAGCAGTCGGGAGCGCTGGCGATCGGGATCGCACGATCGCAATCGCCCTTTGGTCCCTGGACCGACAATGGCGGTCCGATGGTCACCGGCGGAAAGATGCTGACGCCCGGCGGGCCGGCGAGCGGAGGAGTGATCGATTCCCACATCTTCGTCGACGAGGACGGCTCGCCGTACCTGTTCTGGAAAAATGACACGAACGGGCTGTGGCCGCGACCGCTGGCCGGCCTTCTTCGCGAGCATCCGGAGCTGATCGACGAGCTGTTCGCAAGCGAGCGCGACCGGCGAACCGCCGCCTTTGCGGCCGCCGTCCAGCCGTGGGCGAACAGTCGGCGATCGATGGAGCGCTTCTTCTGGATGCAGCCGCTGATCGAGGCGGCACTCGACAACTGGACGATGGTGAAGCCCGCCCTGGTCGCGTTCGGAAAGGCAGGCGACATCGTCGAGGCGATGCGGACTCCGGTCCATGCCCGCCGTCTCGCTTCGGACGGGCGCTCGCTCATCGGGGAGGAGCATGTCGTCCTTGCCAATGACCTCGACTGGGAAGGTCACCTGATCGAGGGGCCGTTCGTGACCCGGCAGAACGGCCGCTACTGGATGTTCTATGCCGGCAACGACTTCTCGACCCCCGCTTACGGCATCGGAGTCGCTCAGGCCGATCATCCGTTCGGGCCGTACACCAAGCGGCCCGAGCCACTGCTCAGGTCGAACCGGGAGTGGTGGGGTCCCGGCCATGCCTCGGTCGCAGCAGGCGTCGGAGGCAGGCCGCAGCTCTTCTTCCACGCCTTCTTCCCCGACCAATGCGGATACAATGCATTCCGGGCATTGCTGACCGTTGGCCTCGAGTTCAGCGGGACCGAGGCAAGGCTTCGCGAGGCCTAGGGCGCGGCCAGGGCCGCGCCCTCGCTCGTCAACTCTTATTCCTTTAAGAGCTTGTCGACGTCGACGTGGTCCT
>JBKPKZ010000154.1:0-7137 GCA_046731355.1 Pseudomonadota bacterium
CTTCCGCTGATCGGCAACGCCGCTTTGTCGCCTGTCATCCAGGGCATCCTGGGCCTGAGCTGCCAGGGCAACAGCACGGCCGAGCTCAACGGCGTCTCGATCGAGGACAAGAGGTCCGAGCACAAGCTGACCGGAACCGGCGTCCTTTCCTACAAGCCTAACGACGACATCCTGATCTACGGCAGCTACTCGCGCGGCTATAAGGCGGGTGGATTCAACCTCGATCGCTCGGCGCTGAAAATCCCGATCTTCACCTTCGCGTCCCAGGGTGGTGCGCAGGCACTCGTGTCGAGGCTCCAGTTCGATCCGGAAACGGTCGACGCGTTCGAGATCGGCGGCAAATATTCGGCCGGCGGAATTCTCCTCAACGTCGCCCTGTTCCGTCAGAACTTCGAGAACTTCCAGCTGAACACGTTCGACGGCACGGTCTTCATCGTCCAGAACATCAACGGCTGCGAATCTGATCTTGGCGGAGCGGATGCGGACCAGTCGAAGTTCCCGACCGCCGGCAATTTCGACCCGGCCGCAGCCGCGACCGGAGCCTGCGACTCCGGTGATGTGGGCTGGGGCGTACGGTCGCAGGGCATCGAGCTCGAGGCCTCGGCCCGGGTCACGCCCGACCTGCACCTCAATGCAGGCTTCACTTACGCCAACACCAAGTATCGCGGTGACCTGGTCGGCACCGACGACGGTGCACCGCTGAACCAGGCGCTCCGCCGATTGCCCGGCCGCAGGGTGTCCAACGCTCCGTCGACCGTCGTAACCGGGTCCGCATCATGGACTCCTCCGATCGGTGGTGGCGGGATCCACGGCCTGTTCTACCTCGATGCCCGTTACAGCAGCGGCTACAACACCGGCTCCGACCTGTTCCCGCAGAAGACGCAGGACAGCTTCACGGTCGTCAACGGCCGGCTCGGCATCACCGGGCCGGACGAGCGTTGGGCTGTCGAGCTGTGGGCGCAAAACCTTCTGGACAAGAACTATCAGCAGGTCGCGTTCAACTCGCCGTTCCAGGAAGGCGCGGTCGGCGCTCCTTTCACCGACCCGCAGTTCCCGGGTGGACGCCAGATTTTCTCGTCCTTCCTTGCCGAACCGCGGACTTACGGCCTGACGCTTCGGGCGCGCTTCGCAGCGCCACGCGCAGCCCCGGTCGAGGCAGCGCCGCCACCGCCACCGCCTCCTCCGCCGCCGGCGACGCAAACCTGCGCGGACGGATCGGTGATCCTTGCGACCGAGGCCTGCCCGGCTCCGCCGCCGCCGCCTCCGCCGCCGCCGCCGGCCCCCGAGCGCGGCTGACGCATTCGAGTTAAAAGGGGAAAGGGTCCGCTGGAAACGGCGGGCCCTTTTTTTTATGCGGCGGCCGCGGCTTCGCTCGATTCCCGGGCCGCTGCGAGCAAGGCCGAGCGAAGCGGTTCGACATCGTCCGCTTCCAGCTTTCGGCCGTCGGAGCGAGTCAAATAAAAGACGTCGACCGCCCGCTCTCCGTAGGTGGCGATGTGCGCCGAGTGGAGTTCGTGGCCGCATTCGTGGATCGCTCGAGCAAGTCCGGCAAGAAGCGCGGGACGGTCGCGGGCATTGACCTCGACAACCGTCGTCCTTGTCGACGCCCTCTCCGCAATGGCTACCGACGGCGCGACACGGAAGGCGGCCGTGCGGCCAGGAGTCTGAGCCCGAGGCAGGGCCGGCGGCGCATCGGAGGCGAGAGCGGCCTCTACCGCCCGGACGAGCCGATTGCGCAAGCGCCGGTCCGAATAGGCGCGCCCCTGCCCATCCTTCACAAGCAGATTGTCGAGGGCCATCCCGTCCCGCGTCGTGTGAATCCGGGCATCGATGATGTTAGCGCCCGCGGCCGCCAGACCGGCGCAGATTCGATAGAATAATCCTTCCCGGTCGGGGGTGAACACGCTGACCCGAGTCGACCCGCTATCGGCATCGTCCTCGGCAACGACATTCGGGACTGCATCGCCGATATGGGCTTCGGCAGCGGCGACCTGCCGGGCATTTGCGAGTTGCCATTCGGGCGGCTCGGCGAGCCAGTAGCTGTCCGGCAGACGTTTCGCATGAGCGCGGACCGCGCTGGCCTTCCAGCCAAGCGCCTTGGCGAGATCCTGCTGACGTTCTTCCACGAGCTCGGTTCGCCCCCGCTGCTTGTGACCGAGGCGGAGCCGCTCCTCCGCGGCTTCGAACAGGGTTCGCAGAAGCGCGCGCTTCCACTCGTTCCAAACCCCCGGTCCGACCGCGCGAATGTCGACGACGGTCAGGATCAGCAGGAAGCGCAACCGCTCCGGGCTTTGCACCTGGCGGATGAAGTCCTCGACCGTCTTCGGGTCGGCGAGGTCCCGCTTGAACGCCGTCGCGGACATCAACAGATGGTGTCGCACCAGCCACGACACCGTCTCCGTCTCGGCCGGATCGAGACCGAAACGAGGACCAAGCTTCAGCGCGATCTCGGCGCCGATCTCGCTGTGGTCCCCGCCGCGACCCTTGGCGATGTCGTGAAGCAGCACCGCGACATAGAGCGTACGCCGTGAGCCAATCTGTTTGAACAATGCCGTCGAAAGCGGGTGATCCTGCTTGAGCTCCCCACGCTCGATCGCGGCCAGAAGGCCGATCGCCCGAATCGAATGCTCGTCGACCGTATAGTGGTGGTACATGTCGAACTGCATCTGGGCGACGACGCGGCCGAAATCCGGAACGAAGCGGCCGAACACGCCAGCCTCGTTCATCCAGCGAAGCACGAGCTCGGGGGAGTTTACGCAGGTCAGCGTTTCGAGAAACAGCTCGTTGGCGCGCGGTGCCTTGCGCACCCTCTCGTCGATGAGCTTCGCGTCGCGGGCGGCCGCGCGCATCGCGGTCGGATGAATCTCGAGGCCCTCGCGCGCCGCCAGGGCAAAGATCTCGAGGAGACGACAAGGGTCGTCTTCGAAGAACGTGTCGTCGGGGATCGAGAGCCGTCCGCGATCGAGGACGAATCCGGACAGCCGCTTGGGGCGGCGCCGAATCGTCGGAAGCGCAAAGCGGAAGCCTTTCTTGCCCAGCTGCTCATCGAGTTGCGCGAGGAAGATGCCGGTGAGATCGCCGACCGCTTTTGCGTTGAGGAAATAGAATTGCATGAACCGCTCGACCGCGGATTTTCCGGGCCGGTCGGCATAGCGCATGATCTCCGCGATCTGCTTCTGGTGGTCGAAGCCGAGCCGCTCCTCCGGGCGTCCGGCGGCCATGTGCAAATGGCATCGGACTGCCCAGAAAAATCGCTCCGCGCGCTCGAACTTCTTGAATTCTGCGGCCGTGAACAGCCCGACCCGGACAAGGTCCGAGGGCTCCTCCACGCCATGGACATACTTGCCGATCCAGTAGAGCGTGTGGAGGTCGCGAAGACTGCCCTTGCCGTCCTTCACATTGGGTTCGACGACGTAGCGCGTGTCGCCCATCCGGCGGTGGCGCTCGTCCCGTTCTACGAGCTTGGCGGCGACGAATTCGGCGGCGGTCCCGGCCACGATCTTCGCTCGGAACCGCTTCATCGCCTGGTCGAAGATCGAGTGCTCACCCCAGATCAGCCGCGCTTCGAGAAAGGCCGTGCGCACCGTCATGTCGGATTTGGCGAGCGTCAGAAGCTCTGCGATCGAGCGGCTCGAATTGCCGACCTTCAGCTTCAGATCCCACAGCAAGTGGAGGACCGCCTGGATCACCGCTTCCTGCTTCGGTGACGGCTTGGCTGTTGTCAGGAACATCAGGTCGAGATCGCTGAACGGCGCCATCTCCCCCCGGCCCGTGCCTCCGAGACCGACGATCGCCATCGGTTCGGTGAGGTCCGCGCCGGTCACGAAGTCATAGGTCAGCCGGACGAGCTGGTCATGGAGAAAAGCGGTGGCCCTCGCAGCAGCGCGACCCCGGTCGGGGTCGATCGCGAGCCTCCGCGCGACTTCCGCCCTGCCCTGTTCCAGAGCACCGCGCAGGATCTTCGCCGCAAATCCATTGCGGTCCGGTCCCGCCGGGATCGCCGCGAGTGTGTCGGCAATCCCCCTGCGGTCGACAATCGCGCGCCGGTCCGGGACATTGTCGAATTTCGAGGAAGTCATTTGCCGTGCTCGGCCGCCACTCGTTTCAAAGCGTACAACGCTTCGAGCGCCTGGCGCGGGCTCAGGCTGTCGGGGTCAAAAGATTCCAGCGCGGCTGCGAGCGGGTCCGCCGCATGCTCCGGCTCAGCCGCCGCCGCGAACAACGGCAAGTCGTCGAGTCCGGCGGCAATGCCCCCGGTCGCGTCTCGTCCGGCTTCGAGCTTCGAGAGCACCGATTTGGCGCGGGCCACGACCATTTGCGGAAGCCCTGCGAGCTTGGCGACCGCAATTCCGTAGCTCCGGTCGGCCGCACCGTCCGCGACTTCGTGCAGGAGGACGAGGTCGCCTTTCCACTCGCGCGCGCGGACGTGGTGCAGCGACAGGCGATCGAGGCGGCCCGCGAGGCGCGTCAGCTCGTGATAATGCGTCGCGAAGAGGGTGCGACATTTCAGCTGATCGTGCATCGCCTCGACCACCGCCCAGGCGATGGCGAGACCGTCATAGGTCGAAGTGCCCCGACCGATCTCGTCGAGAATGACAAGACTCTGCTCGGTGGCCTGCGACAGGATGGCGGCGGTTTCGACCATCTCGACCATGAACGTCGAGCGGCCGCGCGCGAGATTGTCCGACGCGCCGACGCGGCTGAAGAGCTTGTCGACAATGCCGACGGTCGCGCAGTTCGCGGGCACGAAGCTTCCCGACTGGGCGAGAACGGCGACAAGCGCCGCCTGGCGAAGGAACGTCGACTTGCCGCCCATGTTCGGTCCGGTGATCAGCCACAGTCGGTCGTCGGAACCGAGCGCCAGATCATTGGCGACGAAGCGTTCGCCCTTGTCCGCCAGTGCCGATTCGACGACCGGGTGGCGCCCTGCTTCGATTCTGAGGATCGGATCGTCGGTGACATGCGGGCTGCACCAGCCGCCTTCGACCGCCCGCTGGGCGTGCGAGGCGGCAACGTCGATGCGAGCAATGGCTTCGGCAGCGGCGACGATGCTCGAGGCCGACGCGATCGCGAGCCGGCTCAGCTCCTCGGCATGCGCCGCTTCGGCGGCCAGTGCACGTGCTCCGGCTTCGACCACGCGGCTCGCTTCCTCATGAAGCTCCGGAGAGTTGAAGCGGACCACGCCCGCAAGGGTCTGGCGGTGAGCAAAGCCGCTTTCCGGCGCCATCAGCCTTTCGGCGTGCCGAGCGGATACCTCGACGTGATAGCCGAGGACTGCGTTGTGCCGAATCTTGAGAGACGGGATCTGGGTCGCGTCCCGGTAACGGCTTTCGAGTGCAGCGATGGCACGGCGACCGTCCGACGCAGCGGATCGCAAGGTGTCGAGCGAAGGGTCGTAGCCTTCGGCGATGTAACCGCCCTTGCTTGCATCGATCGGAGGCGATTCCACCAGCGCTCGCCGGAACTGGTCGACCAATGCGTCATGACCGGTGAGCCTCGGAAGCAGGTTTTCGAGCTGGGCCGGATGGTCGGGCTCGGAGCCAAGATCCTGCGCAAGCGCATCAGCGGCAGACAAGCCGTCGCGAAGCACGGAGAGGTCTCGAGGACTTCCTCGCCCCGCGGTCAACCGCGCGAGTGCCCGAGCGAAGTCGGGCATGGCCTTGAGTGCCGAGCGCATGCGTTCCCGGCGAAGGGCATCTTCGTGCACCCATGCGACCAGTGCGAGCCGACGCTCGATCTCGCTCTTGTCGGTCAGCGGCGCAGATATGTCGGACGCGAGCAGCCGGCGGCCGGCTGCAGTCTGGCAACGGTCGACCTCGCCAAGCAGGCTTCCCGCAGCGCTTCCGGATACCGAGCGGCAAAGCTCGAGGCTGTCACGAGTGGCGGCGTCGATCGCCATGTGCGCGGAGCGGGAAACGCGGCGCGGTGCGTCGAGCAAGATGCCCGCGCCCTTCTGTGTCGCATCGAGATAAGCGAGAAGGCCGCCCGCTGCCGCGAGCTCGGCTCGGCCCGGGCCGCCGATCCCGTCGAGCGTCGCAAGGCCGAAACGCGCCTTGAGGGCCCGTTCGCCCGCCATGCTATCGAACCCGCCCTTGCCTGCGGTCGTTCGAAGCCCCGGAACCGGGGAACCTGCGATCGTCTCTGCAGGCGACAGCCGCGCCAGTTCGGCGGCCAGTTCGGCGGTCCCGCAGCCAATCAGTTCGAACCGTCCGGTCGAGATGTCGGCCGCTGCGATCGCCCAGTCGTCGCCAGCTCGTCCGATCGCGGCGAGCCAGTTGGCCGCTGAGGATTCGAGCAGAGTCTCCTCGGTCAAGGTTCCCGGCGTAACGAGGCGGATGATCGCCCGCTCGACAAGCGCCTTCGATCCCCGCGCCTTGCGCGCCTCCGCGGGGCTCTCGGTCTGCTCGGCAATGGCGACTCGATGGCCCGCCCGGATCAGCCGGGCGAGATAGGATTCCGCCGCGTGCGCCGGAACGCCGCACATCGGCACCGGCTCGCCATCGGCCTCGCCGCGCTTGGTCAGTGCGATGTCGAGGCAGCCGGCGGCCACTTTCGCGTCGTCGAAGAAGAGCTCGAAGAAATCGCCCATCCTGTAGAACAGCAGTGCGTCTCCAGCCTCGGCCTTAAGCCGCTGGTACTGCTGCATCATCGGTGTGGGTGCGTCCGAGCGCGCCATGTTTCGAGGGGTAGCCGGAAAGGTCGGGACGGGCGACTAGAATCCTGCCTGGCTCGCGCCGGATGTTCCGGCGAACGGTCGCTCGTCGAATGTCTTCCAGTCGGCCGGGCATTCATCGACCTGCTGCGGCCGCTTTTGCCGATTGTCGGCGATCCAGCAGTCGTCGAATATCGAGCAATAGCAGCTACGTACAACGACGCTCCAGCGCTCGATTTCGAGCTTTTCCCAGATGGCTGCATTGGCGTCGGTGCGGGCCAGTCGAATGAACTCGGTTTTCTCGCCGGGCCGGAGGACGCCGGTGACCGGAGCGCTCATGAACGCGAACTTTGCATCGCCCGCGCAGCATTCCTTGAGGAACTCGCGCGGATTGGACATCGGTTTCCCCTTGTAGAGAAATTCCATTGCCTCGAGCCTTGCCGGGCCGACCCCGTTGTTCTGCAGAACGAGAGAGATTTCCTTCG
>JBKPKZ010000155.1:0-12589 GCA_046731355.1 Pseudomonadota bacterium
CGGACGGGCTTGTCGGTATCGGACACGGCGAAATTCTTCTGTCCTACATCTGAAGGTTGAGTCTATCCGCGACGGTCGGACCCTTGCTGGTTCGCGGTCCGGACCGTAAGGGCCTCCCGCGATGAACATCCACGAATATCAAGCAAAAGAGCTGCTCGCGAAGTTTGGCGTGCCGGTCCCGGCAGGCCATGCGGCGATGAGCGTCGACGAGGCTGTAGAAGCTGCCGAAAGGCTTCCCGGCCCCCTCTGGGTCGTGAAGGCGCAGATCCACGCCGGTGGTCGCGGCAAGGGCAAGTTCACCGAGCTCGGCCCCGACGCCAAGGGCGGTGTCCGGCTCGCAAGATCGGTCGAAGAGGTCCGCGACAACGCCGAAGAGATGCTCGGAAAGACCCTCGTCACCATCCAGACCGGTCCGCAGGGCAAGCAAGTCCAGCGCCTCTACATCACCGACGGAGTCGACATTGCGAAGGAATTCTACCTCGCTTTGCTGGTCGACCGGGAGTCCGGCCGGATCGCCATCGTCGCCTCGACCGAAGGGGGCATGGATATCGAGAAGGTCGCTCACGAAACGCCCAAGAAGATCGAAACCCTGACCGTCGATCCGGCGACGGGCCTGATGCCGCATCACGGCCGCGCGGTCGCTGCAGCACTCGGCCTCAGCGGCGATCTTGCCAAGCAGGCGGGCAAGCTCCTTCCGCAACTCTACAACGCCTTCATCGGCACTGACGCATCGCAGATCGAGATCAACCCGCTCGCAGTCACCGACGACGGGAAGCTGCTGGTGCTCGATGCCAAAGTCGGCTTCGACAGCAATGCCGAATTCCGCCATCCGGAGCTCGAGCAGCTGCGCGACCTCACCGAGGAAGACCCCATGGAGATCGAGGCGTCGAAGTACGACCTCGCCTACATCAAGCTCGACGGCAACATCGGCTGCATGGTCAACGGCGCTGGACTCGCCATGGCGACGATGGACATCATCAAGCTCAACGGCGCGTTCCCGGCCAACTTCCTCGACGTCGGCGGCGGCGCCTCGAAGGAGAAGGTCACCGCTGCTTTCAAGATCATCCTGAGCGATCCGGCCGTGAAGGGCATCCTCGTCAACATCTTCGGCGGGATCATGCGCTGCGACATCATTGCCGAAGGCATTGTCGAGGCCGCCCGCGAAGTTTCGCTGAACGTGCCATTGGTCGTTCGCCTCGAAGGCACAAACGTCCAGCAGGGCAAGGACATTTTGGCGATGAGCGGACTTCCGATCGTCGCCGCCAACGACCTTGGCGATGCTGCGAAGAAAATCGTCGCCGAGGTCAACCAGGCGGTCCCCGCCTGAGCATTCTGGGAGCAACACAATGAAGGTGCTGGTCGCCGTGAAGCGGGTGATCGACTACAACGTGAAACCGCGCGTCAAGATGGACGGCACGGGCGTCGATCTCACCAATGTGAAGATGAGCATGAACCCCTTCGACGAGATTGCCGTCGAAGAGGCGATCCGCCTGAAGGAGAAGGGCGTCGCCACCGAGATCGTCGCGGTCTCGATCGGGCCGGCCAAGGCTCAGGAGACGCTTCGCACCGCATTAGCGATGGGCGCCGACCGCGCTGTCCTCGTCCAGACCGACGAGGACGTGGAGCCGCTGGCGGTCGCAAAGATCATCGCCAAGATCGCCGGCGAGGAGCAGCCACAGCTCGTCATTCTTGGCAAGCAGGCGATCGACGACGACAATAACGCGACGGGCCAGATGCTCGCCGCCTTGCTTGGCTGGCCGCAGGGCACGTTCGCCTCGAAGCTCGATCCGTCGGGCGGCGAGGTCAGCGTCACTCGCGAGGTCGACGGTGGCCTCGAAACCGACACGCTGAAGCTTCCGGCGGTAATCACGACCGACCTTCGTCTCAACGAGCCGCGCTATGCGAGCTTGCCGAACATCATGAAGGCCAAGTCGAAGCCGCTCGCGACCAGGAGTCCCGAGGAGCTTGGAGTCGACATCAAGCGTCGCCTCGAGACTTTGAAGGTCAGCGAACCGCCGAAGCGTCAGGCTGGCGACAAGGTCGGCTCGGTCGACGAGCTGGTCGGCAAACTCAAGACCCTTGGAGTGGTGGCATGAAGACGCTCGTCTACGTCGAGCATGAGGCCGGCGTGATCAAGGACGCCACGCTCGCGGCGGTCACCGCCGCGTCCAGGCTCGGTGAAGTCCATGCGCTCGTCGCCGGCAAAAACGTGGGCTCGGTCGCGGAAGCCGCCACCAAGATCGCCGGCGTCGGCAAGGTCCACGTCGCCGACGGCGCGCACCTCGACCACGGCCTCGCCGAGAACGTCGCTCCGATCGTCGCCCGGCTGATGGAGACGCACGACGCGTTCGTCGCCCCCGCCACGACGACCGGCAAGAACCTCGCCCCGCGTGTCGCGGCTCTGCTCGACGTGATGCAGATCTCCGAGATTCTTTCGGTTGAGGACGAGAACACCTTCACCCGCCCGATCTATGCCGGCAACGCCATCGCGACCGTGCGTTCGAGCGACTCGAAGAAGGTTATCACCGTCCGCGGAACGGCGTTTGAAAAGGCCGCCCGCGAAGGTGGCGGCGGATCGGTCGAAGAGGTCGATGCCGGCAGTGATTCTGGCAACAGCAGCTTCGTCGGTCTCGAGGCGAGCGAGAGTGAACGCCCCGAGCTCACAAGCGCGAAGATCATCGTTTCGGGCGGCCGCGCCTTCGGCTCGTCCGAACAGTTCCACGCTCTGCTCGATCCGCTCGCCGACAAGCTCGGTGCGGCGGTCGGCGCCAGCCGTGCCGCGGTCGACGCCGGCTATGCGCCGAACGACTATCAGGTCGGCCAGACCGGAAAGATCGTCGCTCCCGAAGTCTATATCGCAATCGGAATTTCTGGAGCGATCCAGCACCTCGCCGGAATGAAGGATTCGAAGACGATCGTTGCCATCAACAAGGACGAGGAAGCCCCGATCTTCCAGGTCGCGGACATCGGCCTCGTCGGCGACCTCTTCAAGATCGTCCCGGAGCTGACCGAGAAACTCTAAAGGCTTCGCAGGCGACCCTTCGTCTAAAAGCCGCCGAGAAAACCTGCGACGTTGGCTCCGAGCGCCTCGACGGCATAACCGCCCTCCATCACGATGACGGTCGGCATTCCGAGCAAGGCAATTCGCCGCGCCATCAGGCCGTAATCGCCCGTCGTCAGCTTGAAGTAGCTGATTGGGTCGCCTTCGTAGGTGTCCGCCCCGAAGGAGACGATCAGAAGCTCGGGCTCACGCCTTTCGATCCAATCGAGCGCCTGGGCGAGGGCCGGTTCGTAGCCATTCCAGTCGGTCCCGCGCGGAAGCGGAAGGTTGAGGTTAGCGCCCTCGCCTTTGCCCGCGCCAGTCTCGTCGGCATGACCCCAGAAGAAGGGGTAGTCCGTAGCCGGGTTGGCATGGATCGAGGCGTAGGGAACGTCCGCGCGATCATAGAAGATGTCCTGCGTGCCGTTGCCGTGATGGTAGTCGACGTCGAGGATGGCGACGCGCTTAGTGCCCGAGGCGAGCGCGTGCTCCGCGGCGATGGCGGCATTGCTGAGGTAGGAATAGCCGCCGAGATAATCTCGTCCGCAATGGTGGCCTGGCGGCCTGCAGAAAGCGAATGCGGATCGCTCGCCGTTCAGCACTGCCATTGTTGCCGCGAGCGCAGTCTGCACGGCCCAGTAGGACGCTTCCCAGGTCCCGTTGCCGATCGGCGTCGACGTGTCGAAGCTATATTGTCCAAGAAGGGCATCGATTCGATTGAGCCTGAGCGTTCGTCGGCCGACGACCGGGAAGGTATAGGGGAAGGCGTCGCCCTCGCGCCCTGCGCTCTGCCACCGGTCCTGCGCCGTTCGGAGGAATTCGACATAGTCCGCCGAATGGGCGCGAAGAATCGGCTGCAGCCCCAGATCGTCCGGTGTTTCGGTCGGGCCGATGGCGCCAAGGATCGCATCAATGCGGCCGCCATGTTCCGCAGCCGGGTGGATTGCTCCGTTGAAGAACTCGCCGGTTGGCACGTGCAGCCGCTGCCGTTCGTCCCAGAGGCATCTCATTCTTCGTCCTCCTGGTCGGCGGCGAAGATTTCCGATGCATCGGCGAAGTTCCTCGCGTCGACCGGCCGTGGCACGATGAAACGCAACACCGCATAGCCGAACAAGGCCGAGAACAACGAGCCAGCGAGCGTGCCGATCTTTGCAGCTTCCACTTCTTCGGGGGATGTGGGGAAGGCGAGAGAGCCGATGAACAGGCTCATTGTGAAGCCGACCCCGCACAGAGCCGACGCGCCGTAAAGCTCGCTCCAGCGAGCATTGTCCGGCCTTGGTGCAAGACCCGACCGGACAGTCAGCCAGATGGCTCCGAAAACGCCGAGCTGCTTTCCGACAAAGAGGCCGAGGGCGATCGCGATCGGAAGGGATTCGGTCAGCCTGAAATTGCCCAGCTCGACACCAGCGCTCGCTAACCCGAACAAGGGCATGACCCCAAGCATCACCCATGGGTAGATCGCATGCTCCAGCCGCTTGAGGGGGGATTGCGGCTCGCCTTTACCCAAAGGGATTGCGAACGCGGCCAGCACTCCTGCAACGGTCGGGTGGATTCCGCTCGCAAGCATTGCGTACCAGAGCAGGCCGGCGCCGATCAGGTAGGGCCAGAGGCGGCGCACTCCGAACATGTTGAGCGCTGCAAGGCAGCCCAGAAGGACCATTGCCGCTCCGATCGCCGCAGCGCTCAAGTCCGTCGTGTAGACGAGGGCGATGATGATCACCGCGCCGACATCGTCGACGATGGCGATGGTGACGAGCAGCAGCTTGATCGTCGGATTGGCGCGCGAGCCAAGCAACGCGAGAACCCCGATTGCGAAGGCAATGTCGGTCGCTGAAGGGATTGCCCAGCCGCGCGCGAGTGCCGGATCGAAGCCGGTGACCGCAAGGTAGATCAGCGCCGGAACGGCCATGCCCGCGGCAGCCGCGACGATCGGGAGCCGCCGCTCAGCCGGGCTCGAAAGGCGACCGGCGTACCATTCACGCTTCACCTCCAGCCCGACGAGCAGAAAGAAGATCGCCATCAGCCCGTCGGCTATCCAGTAGTGAATCGATAGGATTCCGAACCGCGGCATCACCGGTCCGACCTTCGTCGCAAGCAGTGCGCGATAATCGTCCGCAAGGCCGCTGTTGGCGAGGATAAGTGCAATTGCCGCAGCGGCGATCAGGAGAAGCCCGGCGAGCTGTTCCCGCTTCTGAACGTCGTCCGCTTCGTCGACCATCGGCGCTTAGTGGACGAGCGTTCCCGGCTTGGAAAGGCCTAGGCGAATGCGGCGGATTTGCGGAGCGTCTGGTAGGCCTCGATGACTTCGCCGAGGCGTCCCTCGTGGCTTCGGTCGCCGCCGTTCCGATCGGGATGGAAGCGTCGAACAAGCTTCGAATAACTGCTTCGCACGGCCTTCAGGTCCGCGTCTTCGCCAAGCCCGAGAACCGAAAGTGCCCGCTGCTCACCCCGGTTGAATCGCGACGAAGCGACGGCCTTGCGGCTTGTCCCGAAGCGGCCCGAAATGGCGTCGAGCGGGTCGGAGAAGTCGGACCAGGACGGCGCGGGATCGGAGCCCGCATGAGCGAACGCCCGAGTGGCGCGGTCCCAGCCGGCGTAGGGGCGCTGAGCGTCGGAAATCTCGTCGGGGCTCATGCCCGCGAAGAAATTATACTTCGCATTGTGCTGGCGTACATGCTCCAGGCACAGGAACCTCCAGGAGCCTGGACCGTCGAAATTGGCGGGCGCGAGGGGCGCCTTGAACTCTCCTCGCTCCTTGCAGCCGGGGACCGCGCACCGGTCTCTCGCTCCCTCGACTCGTCCGTGCAATTTTGGATGACTGGCTGCCACTCACTTCCTCGCTCGATCAGCCGGCATATATAGGGGCGATGGACACGACCGCCACCGGACCCGTCGCGACTGAAATGCTGAAGCGGCTCAATTCGGCGCTTTCGCCGAGGATGATCTCGTTGATCGACGACAGCGAAAAGCACCGCGGTCACGGCGGGTACAATCCAGCGGGCGAGAGCCACTTCTCTCTGGATATTGAAAGCGAAGCGTTTGCCGGCAAGTCCCGGGTCGAGCGCCAGAGGATGGTCTACAGGGCCCTTGGGGAGTTGATGCGGGAACGGGTGCACGCGCTCCAGCTAAGAGCGCGCGCACCCGGCGAAGTCTAGAAAGTGAACTGAAGCCCGAGACGACCGCCGATCGAGACGTCGTCCTGCAGCTCTTCGGCATTGACCTCGCCGCTGAGGACGAAGCCTTCGCCGCCTCCGATCAGGCGGAGCCCGCCCAGCCAGCCGCTGGTCCGCTCCTCGGCCACGAGGGTGAACGGCGTCCCATCGGCGAAATGCGCGGTCGTATCGCCAAGCTTGCCACTGAGGATCTGGCGCCGGCCGCCTTCCAGCTCGACGCGCATCCAGCCGTCATCGTTGTCGCGAGACTGCTTGATCGCATAGCCGAAGTTAAGCGTTCCCGTCGCGGCCGTCTCATCGCTCTTGCGGCTGTCGACGATGAGGTCGAACGCGTCGCCGCCTCCGGTTTCGGTGTAGCCCTTTTCCTTGAGCGAATAGTGCTCGATCGTCGCCGTCGGACGAACCGAAAAGGAGCCGAACTGGGCGTCATAGGCAACGCCGGCAGTCGCCGAGTACATCGTGCCCTTCCAATCGCCCTTAGCTTCGCGGGTGAACTCGTCGCCGTCGACCACTCCGTTGAAAAAGCGCTTCCCGTCGAAATTGATCGTGCCGACGGTTCCGCGGGCGAACGCTTTCAGCGGCCCCCAGGACCCTCGCCAGTAGATGCCGCCCTCGTACTGGTTGCTGATGAGCTCGTTGTTGTTGACGTCGTGCTCATCGCGACCAGCAAGGTATCCCAAGGAGAGGCCGAAGCTCCCGATCGCTCCAAGCGGCTTCTCGACACCCGCCGACGCGCCCCAACCGGTGACATCGTAGGATGACGTGGCACCAATCGACTTGCTGCTTCCCCAGGCAACCTGCTGAAGCCAGAATCCGAGGTCGTTCTTCGCAACGATTGGCGAGTTCGGATCGAGGAAAATCTTGTTGGTCAGTCGTGAGCCCTTGGTCGCTGTTTCGAAGGCGCCGCCCGAATGCTCGGGAAGCATCTGCTGAAGGGCGGCCCGAAGGTCCCCGCTATTGTCCACGCCAAGGAAGGTTCCGGCGATGCCTGCGTCAGAATCGGCTGAATCGAGAACGGCATCCAATATGGTGCCTTCGGACCGGTTGAGCCCGAGCTCGGTCGCGGTCTTCTGCCGAATGGTCACCGACACTTCGTTCGGAGTGGTCGTGACCACGTCGCTGTCGAAGATGAAGGGGATCGAGTCCGTCGAGGTCACGATATTGCCCGCTCCGGTGAGGGTACCGGCCTGAAGGACCTTGTACGTCCCCTCGACATCACCAAGCGAAAGCAGCCGGACGTCCAGCGTCGTGCCGGTTCCGAAACTGGCGCCGCCGGTGATGTTGTAGAGAGTCGATTGGTCGGTCGAGGAGTCGATCGTCACTCCGATGGTCGATCCGGCGCCCGTGTTCAGTGAAGCAAGGCTGACGGTTCCGAGGTTGGTGGCCTTGAGCTGGGTTCCCGCTCCGAGAGTCACCGCAAGGTCCGCCGATCCGCTCAGCTGCCCGCTGAAGATGGATGTGCCGGAAAGCGTGAGAGTGCCTGCACCGCCGCCGAAGTCGATGTCGCCGTTGAGCGCCGACGTTCCGCCGAGCTGGAGGGTGTCCGACCCGGCGCCGAACTGGACTCCTCCGTTGAGGACGGCGTCGCCCGACAGGAGAAGCTGGTTGTTGCCGGCGCCGAACTTGGCGGTTCCAGTGACCGTGCCGTCGGCAATGTCGAACACGTCATTGCCGTTTCCGAACAGCATCTGGCCGCTGATCGTCGGAGCTGCGACTGCGGTCGCGACCGCAAGTTGCTTCACGGTAACGCCTGCACCGTTCGCGCGGAGGTCGAAGGCAATGCCCTTGTCACCGAGCGACGTGGAATTGCCGACACCAAGCGACCCGCTGTTCTCGACCAGGCTTACGGTGCCGGCATTGTCGATGAGCGCAATTGCGGTTCCATCGCTACCGCCCCGCGATGCGAGGATGGCGCCGCTATTTTTGATGGTCGTCACGTTCGCGCCTGCATCGATCGCGATCGCCTGCGCGCTTGTGGTTGCAGTGCCGCCTCCGGCCACGGCGACCGAGCCGGTGACTTCGATAACTGGGACCGTCGCACCAGCGCCGATGCGGACGCCGGTCGCATTCGCTTCCGTCGCCGATGCGCTGACGGTGCCGGAAATGGTCATTCCGCCGGCGATGTTCACGGCCTGCCCAAGGCCACCGATCGCGATCGCATTGCCCGCGACACCCTTGTAGAGGCCGTTGCCGGTGACAGCGCCCTTCATCACGAAGCCGCGCCCGCCCGAGTTCGCCACCGCGCCGATGGTCGTCGCTTCACTCGAGGAGCCGACCTGCACGGCGGGCGCCGAGCCCAGAGTGATGATCGTTGCGGTCGATTCCTGGGCGTCGGGAACGCCGTCATCGTCTTCGTCGTCGTCGGTGGTGCTGTTGTCGGCCGGCTTTCGATCGAACAGGATTCCGCCCCCGACATCGCCGCCAATGACGACGGCCGATCCGCCCTGGAGCAGGTCGTCGGCGTCGAGTTTCGACGTGTCGGAAGGAGGGGTCGTGTAGCGATAGCCGGTCGTCTGGACGGTGCCCTGGATGACCAGCGCCCCGCCGATGTCGCCGTTCAAGGCGACGCCAACGCTGTTGCCGCCCTGCACGGTGATGGTGCCCTTGGGAATCGTCACGTTGCCGCTGACGTTTCCGGCCTTGAGGCCGTAGCTGTCGTTGCCCAGCAGGCTGATTCCGCCGCTGCTGGTGAGATTGCCGGTCAGCGGGCCATCCACGACGATGCCGCCGGACTGGTTGCCTTTTACAGTGATGGTTCCGCTGTTGGTGATGTTGCCCGTGAAGGCTCCCAACGCATGGATCCCGAACCTGCCAGAGCCCTGGGCGAAGGCGCCATCGAGGTCACCGTCACTGTCGCCGTCGGTCGGCGTGAAGTTTTCGTCGATTGTGATCGTAGCGCTGTTGGTGATCTCGCCGCCGACGCCCGCGTTGGCGACCACGCCAGCGCTATTGTTCGCGCCGGTGATCTGGATGGTACCTTCATTGCGGACGTAATTGTTGGTGTTGAGAGTGACTCCAACTCCGGTGGTCGGTTTGACCGACCCGGTCGACGAGATCCGGATGTCGCCAGACGCGCTCGTCGATTGTGGAGTGGTAACCGCCGTCGAAATGACCGTTTCGGCATCTGCGGGGACTGCCGCCATAACGGCCGCGATTGCCCCCAGACCCGTCGTTGCAAGCAGAGATCGCATTCGAGAGTTGCCCTTTTCTTCTGCAGCGGCAGAACCGGCCGCTGCATGTTCGATGGATGTGCGACAGCGATCCGGGAAACGGCGCTTCCCGGCACAGGCTGATGTGGATGAAAGGGCCGGAGCGACGGACGCCGCTTCGGTACCCCCCAAGCGGCGTCGGCCTAAGCGTCCCTAGCCTGAAGCGTAGATGAACAATCGTTAAGGACCTGAAATGACTTGCAAAGTTCTGCGGGACTTCTCCGAGCGGCCATCGAAGCGTAGGGGCGATGTCATGACTGACACCATGGATTCCGTCATCCGAATGACGATCGCTCCGGTCACTCATGACCTCGGCGGGTTCAAGGTCCACCGGACGCTTCCGAGCAAGCCGCGAACAATGGTCGGGCCCTTCATCTTCTTCGACCAGATGGGGCCTGCGAGGCTCAGCCCGGGGGACGGCATCGACGTCCGGCCCCACCCCCACATCAACCTCGCGACGGTGACGTATTTGTTCGCCGGGTCGATCGACCATCGCGACAGTCTCGGCACGTTCCAGCGGATCGAGCCGGGAGCGGTCAACCTGATGACCGCAGGACGAGGGATTGCGCATTCCGAGCGGTCACCGGCAGACGAACGCGCGATCGGGCCGGAGCTCGACGGCATTCAAACATGGCTCGCATTGCCGCAGTCCAAGGAGGAGGTGGATCCGGGCTTCGAACATGTGCCTGCCGAGGCTCTGCCGGTCATCGATGGCGACGGCGTTCGCTTGCAGCTGATCATGGGCGAGGGCTTCGGAGCGCGGTCGCCAGTGACCCAGCATTCGCCCACGATCTACGCTGCGATCACGCTCGCTCCGGGTGCGGCCATGGTGATCGATCACGAAGCGGACGAGCGCGCTCTCTATCTCTTGGAAGGCGACGCGACAGTGGATGGAACACCGCTTGTGCCGCAGCACATGGCGCTGCTTGCGCCCGGCATCCTGCCTTTGCTCACGTCTCAGGGCGGGGCTCGGCTGATGCTGTGCGGCGGAGCTCCGATGGACGGCGAGCGGCACGTTTGGTGGAACTTCGTTTCTTCGCGCCGCGACCGGATCAACGAAGCGAAGCGCGCATGGCGGGACGGCGAGTTCGTCCTTCCACCCGACGACCATGACGAGTTTATTCCGCTGCCCGAGGTTCCACTTACGGTCAGCTATCCGTGACCGAGTCCCGGCGGGTCGGACTGTCGACGGGCGTCACTCTCAACGTCGCTCTGGCGGGGCCTGAGGATGCCCCAGCGGTCATCCTGCTTCACGGCTTTCCAGAGTCGCATCGCACCTGGCGCGAGGTGGCCCCGCGACTGGAGGACAGGTTCCGCCTGATCATGCCGGACCAGCGCGGTTTCGCCGGATCAGACCGTCCGGAGGACGTCGCGGATTATGCGACAGACAAGCTGATCGACGACATATTCGCACTGGCGGAGGCGCTCGGCGTCGAAAGCTTTGCGCTGGTCGGGCACGACTGGGGCGGAGCGATCTCCTGGCCTGCCGCGATGCGTGGCGATTCGCGTTTGACCAGCCTCGCAATCATCAATGCGCCGCACCCCCTGATCTTCCAGAAGAGCCTGATCGACAACTCCGACCAGCGCGCCGCGTCGCAATATATCAACTGGTTCCGGACTCAGGGCGCCGAGAAGGCGATCGAGGCAATGGGGTTCGACGCCTTCTTCCAGAAGACCTTTTCCGGTCACGCCGGCCTCTCCAAGATCTCCGAGTCGGAAAAGCAGCAATATCTCGCCGACTGGTCGCAGCCTGGTGGGATGCTTTCGATGCTCAATTGGTACCGTGCGACCAAGCTGATGGTGCCGCCGCCGGGAGCGACCGTGCCCGTCCCTGATTTCCTGTTCCGGGCCTTTCCGAAGGTTCATGTGCCGACGCTGGTCGTCTGGGGAATGAAGGATCCCGCATTGCTTCCAGTGCAATTGGAAGGACTGGACGATCTGATCGACGATCTCCGCCTCGTGAAACTGCCGGATGCCGGCCATTTCGCGCCTTGGGAAGCTGGAGAACAGGTCGCCTCGGCGCTTCGGGACTTTCTCGCCTGAGCCTGCGCCGCTAAGCCGGGAAGTCATGAAGACCGCCGCCCGTTCTCGATCCCGCTCCGCCGCCCGCCTTGCCGCGGTCCAGGCGCTCTACCAACGGGAGATGGAAGGAACTCCGGTCGCACGACTGCTTCGGGAATTTCACGAGCATCGGCTCGGAGCGACCATCGAGGACGAGCAATATGTCGAGGCCGAGCAGGACTTCTTCGACGATGTCGTATCCGGCGCCGATGCTCGCCGGACGGAGATCGACGAAGTGATTGCCGGAAAGCTGGCCGAGGGGTGGAGCCTGGATCGGCTCGACCGGCCGATGCGGGCGATCCTTCGTGCCGGGACTTACGAGTTGCTGTCCCGCAAGGATGTTCCGGTTGCCTCGGTGATCTCCGAATATGTCGACGTCGCCCACGCGTTCTACGACAAGCGCGAAAGCGGGTTCGTAAACGGGCTGCTCGACGCAGTCGCAAAGCAGGCGCGCCCCGCGCGCGCGGAGTAGTGAAGTGCGGGAATCCCAGGCGATCCAGCGCCTGCGGCGGATTGCAACCAGCCCCGCCGCTCTAGGACTGACCGACGATACGGCGCTGTTCGATGGACTGGTTCTGACCCACGACAGCATTGCCGAGGGCATTCACTTCCTGCCGACCGACCCCGCCGCGAGTGTCGGCTGGAAGCTCGTCGCGGTGAACCTTTCCGACCTCGCCGCGAAGGGAGCGGAACCGGCCGCGGCACTTCTTTCGCTGGCACTATCCGACGATGATGCATGGGACTTGAGTTTCCTCGATGGAGTCGAGGCCGCCTGCGAAAGCTATGGGCTTCCATTGCTCGGCGGCGACACGATCGCACTTCCTCCCGGAGCACCGAGGATCTTCGGGCTGACCGCAATCGGCCGAGCGGGAGAGAATGTTCCCTTAAGGAGCGGGGCGAGAGCCGGCGATGCCCTTTGGGTGGTCGGGACGCTGGGCGATTCCGCGGTCGGGCTGGAGCTGCTTCGCGACGATTCGGAGGCGACCGGCGCGCTGGTCGACGTCTACCGCCGCCCGGTCCCGCTGTTGGCGGCGGGGCAGGCGCTTGCCTCCCGGGCTCATGCGATGATGGATGTGTCGGACGGGCTGTTGATTGATGCCATGAGG
>JBKPKZ010000156.1:0-3121 GCA_046731355.1 Pseudomonadota bacterium
GAGGGAGGATCATTTGGCCGAAGGCGAAACCCCCGCCTATCGCTTCGTCACCCTCGACCGCGCCTAGCCTTTCGCGCCCGGCTTCCTTGCATATTCGCGGTAGCGCTTGAACTGGTCGGCGAGGACGGCGTCGACGATCAGCGCCAGCTTCTCCGCCCCGCCTTCCGCGAAGCCCGACACCTTGTAGTCCATCGTCACCTTCGAGCCGCCGGCGATCCGTTCGAACTTCATGTCCATGACCCCGCTCGTCGCCTCGTAGAGCAACGGGCCGAGCGAGCCCAAAAGGACAATGCGCTTGCCGGGATCGATGAAGCTCACACGCATGTGCTCGATGCCGCCGCCATTATCGAGCCGCTCGCAAAAGCAGCCGCCGGCGGTGAGCGCCATGCTGAGGTTCGCGGTCTTGCCGCTGTAGGTGTGCTCCGCGTTCCACCAGCTGCCGACCTCGCCAAACGCGGCATAGGCGGCCTGCTGGGGAACGACCATCTGAACCGAATGGCGGACGTGGAAGCCGTTGGGACCGGCGCTGACCACTTCCGCCTGCGCCACGCCCGGAGCCAAGACCAGACCCGCCGCGATCATCCACTTCATCCCCGCCTCCCGTTGCTGGGCGGGAGGATGCCTCCAACCGCTCTAGCTGTCGAGGATGGCGTCGATCTCGGCGGCGACCTCGTCGACGCTGCCCATTCCGTCGACGCAACGGTGAAGGCCGCGCTCCTTGTAATAGGGCAGGATCGGAGCGGTCTTGGTGCGATATTCGGCGAGGCGCGTCCGCACCGTCTCCTCATTGTCGTCGGGACGGCGCTTGAACTCGTGGCTTCCGCAGACGTCGCAGGTGCCCTCGACCTTCGGCTGCTTGAAGACGTCGTGATAGCCGGCGCCGCAGACCGCGCAGGTGAACCGCCCGGTGATGCGCTCGACCAGCGCGTCCTCGTCGACGCAGAGCTCGATCACGTAATCGAGGCTGCGGCCGTGATTGGCGAGGAGCACGTCGAGTGCCTCCGCCTGCGCCAGGGTCCGGGGATAGCCGTCAAAGATGGCGCCCTGCCGGGCTTCCATGTTCGTCAGCCGGTCGTCGATCAGGTCGGAGACGATCTGGTCGCTGACCAGCCCGCCGGAATCCATGATTCCGGCGACCTGTCTTCCAAGATCGCTGTTCGCCTCGCGCGCCCGGCGCAGCATGTCGCCGGTCGACAGCTGGGCCATGCTCCGCTCGGCCACGAGCCGATCGGCCTGGGTGCCCTTGCCGGCCCCCGGCGGGCCAAGAAGAATGATGTTCAGCATCGCGGCGCTCCCCTATTCGCCGTGGCTCAGCGCTTGCGGCTGGTCTTCAGCTTCGCCTTCTTGATGAGGTCGCCATACTGATGCGCGATCAGGTGGCTCTGGATCTGCGAGACCGTGTCCATCGTCACGTTGACGACGATCAGGAGGCTGGTGCCGCCCAGGTAGAAGGGCACGCCGGCCTGGCTGAACAGGATTTCCGGAACAAGGCAGATGAGGACCAGGTAGGCGGCGCCGATCACGGTCACCCGGCTGATCAAATGATCGAAGTAATGCTCGGTCGCCTTGCCCGGACGGATTCCCGGAATGAAGCCGCCGTGGCGCTTCAGGTTCTCGGCGGTCTCCTCGCTGTTGAACTGAACAGCGGCGTAGAAGAAGCAGAAGAAGGCGATGCCCGCTCCGTAGAGCAGGAGGTAGAGCGGCGAGCCGTGCTGCAGGTAGGTGCTGATGGTGATCAGCCAGTCGCCCGATTCCGGGCTGCTCTTCGCGCCGGCCATCTGGAGGACGGTCAAGGGCATGAGCAGGAGCGACGAGGCGAAGATCGGCGGGATGACGCCCGCGATGTTGATCTTGATCGGAAGGTGGCTTCGCTCCGGCTGCATCATCCCGCGGGCGGTCTGGCGCTTGGGATACTGGATCGGAACGCGCCGCTGGGCCCGCTCGACGAAGCAGATGAAGAGGACGAGCCCGACCGCGAGGCCGATGATCATCGCGACCAGCAGCGGGTCCATGGTGCCCGTACGGCCGCCTTCGAACAGCTGGGCGATGTGCCGCGGAAGCGACGCGACGATCCCGGCCATGATGATCAAGGAAACGCCGTTGCCGATGCCGCGGCTGGTGATCTGCTCACCGACCCACATCAGGAACAGGGTGCCGCCGACGAGGCTGATCGTCGCCGCGACGCGGAACATCAGGCCCGGCTCGACGACCGCCGCGATACCCTGCGCGGCCCCGAGGCTCTCGAGGCCGACGGCAATCCAGTAGCCCTGCACCGACGTCAGAAGGACGGTCAGGTAGCGGGTGTACTGGTTCATCTTCTTGCGGCCGGTCTCGCCTTCCTTCTTCAGCTGCTGCCACGGCCCGTAGAGGGTCGCGCCGAGCTGAACGACGATGGACGCGGTGATGTAGGGCATCACTCCCAAGGCGATGATGCTCATTCGCGAGAGCGATCCGCCCGAGAAGGTGTTGAAGAAGTCGAGAACGCCGCCCTGCTGGGTATTGAACAGGCTCGCCATCGCGGTCGGGTCGATGCCCGGCATCGGCACGTAGGACAGGAACCGGAACAGGATCAGTGCGCCAAGCGTGAACCAGAGCCTCTTCTTCAGCTCGGTCGCCTTGGCGAAATTCCCAAGGCTGATGTTCGACGCCATTTGCTCGGCTATGGATGCCATTCAATTCGTTCCCGGACTGTGAGCGGCGGTGCTGCACTGCTCCCCCGCGTGCCGATATAGTAGGTCCGGACGGCTAGTCTAAGCCCTCAGGACCACAAATGCGATGAATCAGGCGTCGGCCTTGGCGCGGTTCTTGGCGCTGCCCTTCTTGGCGGCGGCAAGCTCGGCCGGATTCTTGCGCTCGACGAGCTCGATCGAACCGCCCGCCTTCTCGATCGCCTCGCGGGCGCCCTTCGACGCACCGGCGACCTTCAGGGACAGCTTCGCCTTGAGCTCGCCCTTGCCGAGGACCCGGACGCCGTCCTTGCCGCCGCGAGCGAGGCCGGCGGCCTTCAGCGCGTCATGGTCGAGCGTGCCCTTGGCGTCGAGCTTGCCGGCGTCGATCGCCTTCTGGATCGCGCCGATGTTCACCTCGGAATAATCCTTGGCGAAGATGTTGTTGAAGCCGC
>JBKPKZ010000157.1:0-27733 GCA_046731355.1 Pseudomonadota bacterium
CGGCGGCGGTTCCTGGACACCTCCTGGGGACCTCGACCGTTCCAGGATGGGCGGGTTCGGCGGCTTCCGTGACGAAAGCGATTTCCGCGGACAGCACCATCGCGGTCACCCGCAGAGCTGGGGCGAAGCCAACCGGAGTGAGAACGAATCGCTCGGCTACGGCGAGTTCCGAGGGACTCTTGGTGGCTTCGGCAACCAGACCTTCGGAAGCAGCGAGCACGATCATTATCGCAACTGGCGCGACCGCGAGCTGGCGAAGCTGGACCGCGACTATGACGACTACTGCCGTGAGCGCGAGCAGCAGTTCAACCAGGACTTCGACAGCTGGCGTCGCAAGCGGCAAAGCCAGGGCACGATGGCGTCGGGCACGAGCCCCGATCTTGGGACGAGCTCGAACGCCGGCGTCGGTACGACGACAGCCTCGATGACCGGGAGTGCCGGCTCGGGATCGGCGATCGGCAGCGCCACCGGAACAGGCGGATCGATCCAGTCGGATTCGTCCGGCTCGACCGAGACGGCCGGCGCGGGCACGAGCCGCTCAGGTTCGCGTTCGCGCAGCTAATTGACGCTCGTTACGCAAGAAAAGGCGGGGTCCGTTCGGGGCCCCGCCTTTTTCGCGCGCACTCGACTTGAGCACGCGTCGGGGGCATTTGCGGACTCATGGCGCGGGTACTTCTGATCGTTGGCGGAGGAATTGCCGCCTACAAGTCGCTGGAGCTCGTCCGACTATTCAAGAAAGCCGGGCATGAGGTCACGCCCGTCTTGACGAAGGGCGGCGAGCATTTCGTCACTCCAATGGCGCTTGGAGCGCTCGCGAAGAGCGAGGTCTATACGTCTCTTTGGGAGCTCAAGGACGAGATTGAAATGGGCCATATCGAGCTCAGCCGGTCCGCCGACTTCGTGCTCGTCTGCCCCGCGACAGCGGACCTCCTGGCAAAGATGGCGGCGGGCTTGGCGGACGATCTCGCAACGACCTTGCTTCTTGCAACCGACAAGAAGGTCGTCGTCGCACCGGCGATGAACGTGCGCATGTGGCAGCATCCGGCCACCGAGCGGAACCTGGCCCAGCTCAAGGTCGACGGGGTCACGGTGATCGATCCCGACGAAGGCGAGATGGCGTGCGGCGAATTCGGTCCCGGCCGCCTGGCCGAACCGGAAGCGATCGTCGATTTCCTGACCAAGAGCGGTTTCCTCGGCACGACGTGAGGCTCCAAGGCAAGCACATCCTCGTCACCGCCGGCCCGACCCACGAGCCGATCGACCCGGTGCGCGTGATCGCCAATCGCTCGTCCGGGCGACAGGGCTTTGCAATTGCGGCAGCTGCGGCCGAGGCCGGCGCCCGCGTCACCTTGGTTGCCGGACCGGTGGCGCTCGGGACTCCGCCAGGCGTGGATCGCGTCGACGTGGAGACTGCAGAGCAGATGGCTGACGCCGTGATCGGAGCGCTGCCCGCGGATTGCGCGATCATGGTCGCGGCCGTCGCCGACTGGCGCGTTGAAATCTCACCGATCAAGCTCAAAAAGGAAGACGGCCCTCCCAAGCTCAAGTTCGTTCGGACCCGCGACATTCTTGCCGAGATTTCCATGCACGCGCGACGGCCTCGACTGGTCATCGGCTTCGCCGCAGAAACCGACAATGTCGGCGACAATGCGATCGCTAAACGGGAACGCAAGAAGGCCGATTGGATCGTCGCCAACGACGTGTCCGGCGACGTGATGGGCGGGCACCGCAACCGGGTCCATCTTGTGACCGCAAAAGGCATTGAGGATTGGCCGGAAGATTCGAAACAGGAAGTCGCGCGGCGTCTGATCCGCCGCGTCGAACAGGAGATCGGATGATTGAGATCAAGCTTACCCGTCTGCCGCACGGCGAAGGCCTACCGCTTCCGCAATATGCGACCGAGCATGCGGCCGGATTGGACGTTGTTTCGGCCGAGGATCTCACGCTTCATCCGGGCAAGCGCCATGCGGTCGCAACCGGCTTCGCGATCGAGATTCCCCATGGTCACGAGGTCCAGGTCCGTCCCCGTTCGGGGCTGGCGCTGAAGTACGGGATCACGTGCCTCAACACGCCCGGAACGATCGACAGCGATTATCGCGGTGAAGTTAAGGTCATCCTCGCCAACCTCGGGGATGAACCCTTCGAGGTCCGTCGCGGGGAGCGCATCGCGCAGCTGGTACCGGCAACGGTCCTCCGGGCGCACTTCACCGAGGTTCATGAGCTGGAGGAAACGGCGCGTGGCAGCGGGGGGTTCGGAAGCACGGGCCGGTGAGCGGACTTAGCGACGACGAGCTGGACCGCTACGCGAGGCACATCGTCCTTCCGCAAGTCGGAGGCGTCGGGCAGCGGAAGCTGAAAGCCGCCAGCGTCGCGATTGTCGGCGCGGGCGGTATCGGTAGCTCCGTAATCCCTGCCCTCGCAGGTGCCGGGGTTGGCCGGCTGACGATCATCGACGATGACACCGTCGATCGAACCAACCTGCAGCGCCAACCCATCTTCCGAGACGACCAGGTCGGACTTGGAAAAGTTGAGCTCGCGGCGGAATTTGTTCGAGCACTCAATCCGGACGTGGAGGTTTCGGCAATCCGGGAGCGGCTGACCGCCGAGAATGCCGACAAGATGCTGTCAGGCAACGACCTCATTATCGACGGCTGCGACAATTTCGCGACCCGCCTGGTCGTCGGCGACACGCTGACGCGCCTTCGTATCCCCCTCGTGTCTGCTGCCGCCGTCCAATTCCAGGGACAAGTTGGCCTCTTTCGCGGCTGGGAGGCCGAAAAGCCCTGCTACCGCTGCTTCGTCGGCGATGCCTTCGACAGCGAGGATTGCGACACTTGCGCTGAACAAGGCGTTCTCGGAGCGCTGACGGCAACAGTAGGCGCCTTCGCTGCACTCATTGCGATCCGGGCGATCGTGGGCATCGGCGAAGACGTCGCCGGCAACCTGTTCCTGTTCGACGGAGAGGCACTCGACTGGCGGAAAATACGCCTCCCCAAGGATCCGAACTGCCGAACCTGCTCTGGCTAAATGAGCCGCGCCGGCTGCGGCGACTGGAGGTTGCCGTATAGCGACCGGACGAAGGTCAACTGGCCTTCCGACGGCGAGCTTTCGTCTTCTTCGCAGTTGGACCCTTTGCGGCCTTGGCGTCGATCCAGTCAGCCGCCTGTTCCAGAGTCACCGACTTGGGGTCGGCACTCTTCGGCAAAGTCGCGTGGATGGTGCCGTCACTGACATACGGCCCATAACGGCCGGACATGACCTTGATCTCGAGCCCGCTGCGCGGATGCGCTCCGAGCACGGCAATCGGTTCCCGTGAGGCACCCTGGCGACGCCCGCCGCCTGACGCAGCGTCGGCCAGCTTCGCAACGGCAGCGTTCATTCCGGTCTCGAACACCTCGGCGGTCGAGTTCAGGCGCGCATATTTGCCGTCATGTTCAAGGTACGGGCCATAGCGCCCGATCGAGGCCTTGATCGTCTTACCGGTCTCCGGGTGAGCGCCGATTTCTCGGGGCAGAGACAGAAGGCGTTCCGCCATTTCAGCGTCCACGTCCGCGATCGGAACGTCCTTCGGAATCGAAGCGCGCTTGCCATCGCGCTCAAGATACGGACCGAAGCGTCCGCTCTTCAATTCGATTCCATTGCCGAGGTCCTGCGGACCCTCGCTGGCCTGGTCGCTCCCGCCCTGCCCGAACTTCTGAGTATAGCGGCACTCGGGGTAGTTGGAGCAGGCGACAAACGCGCCGAACTTTCCGCCGCGAAGTGACAGCCGGCCGTTTCCGCATACCGGACAGGCACGTGGGTCGCTGCCGTCCGCTCGTGATGGATAGAGCCACGGCGCAAGGAACTCGTCGAGCGCGGCCGTAACTTCGGATGGCTTCTGGTCCATGACCTCGCCCGCCTTCGGCCGGAAATCACGCCAGAATTCTTCCAACAACTTCTGCCAGTTGAGGCGCCCTCCTGAGACATCGTCGAGCTCTTCCTCGAGTTCCGCCGTATAGTCGTAACTGACGTAGCGCTCGAAAAAGCGCTCGAGAAATGCGATGACGAGCCGGCCGCTCTCTTCCGGAATGAAACGCGCCTTTTCGACGCGCACATATTCGCGGTCCTTCAAAGTCTGAAGGATCGAGGCATAGGTCGATGGCCTGCCGATACCGAGCTCTTCGAGCCGCTTGACCAGGCTGGCCTCGGAATAGCGAGGCGGCGGCTGGGTGAAGTGTTGGGTCGCTTCGACTCCGGTCTTGGCAGGCGCATCGCCGGTCCGGAGCGCAGGCATGCGTGCTCCTTCCTCGTCCTGAGGATCGTCGCGGCCTTCGTCATAGAGCGCCATGAAGCCGGGGAAGAGCACGACCTGGCCCGTCGCGCGAAGGACCGCCCTGCCCGCCCCGTCAGTCAGCTCGACCGTCGTCCGTTCCAGGCGGGCCGACGCCATCTGGCTCGCCAGCGCCCGGTTGTAGACCAGCTCGTACAATCGAGCATGATCGCCCGACGCCGCGTGGGAGCGATTGAAATCGGTCGGGCGGATCGCTTCATGTGCTTCCTGCGCGTTCTTCGCCTTGCTCGTGTAACGGCGCGGTTTGTCCGGCACGAAACCGCTGTCGTAGCGGTTGGCGATGGCCTTGCGCGCCGCGCTGATCGCCTCCTCCGCCATGTCGACCCCGTCGGTCCGCATGTAGGTGATCAGCCCGTCCTCGTAGAGCGACTGTGCGACCCGCATCGTATGGCTGGCCGAAAAGCCGAGCTTGCGCGAAGCCTCCTGCTGGAGCGTAGAGGTCGTAAACGGCGGCGGCGGGTTCTTGGCGAACGGTTTCGTCTCGACCGAGGCGATCGTGAACCGACCCGCCTCGACGATCGCCTTGGCGGCATCCGCCTCGCCCTTGCTTCCGATCGAGAGCCGCTCGAGCTTCTTGCCGTCGAGCTGTACCAGGCGCGCCGTGAATGTCTGGCCATCCGCTTCAAAGGTCGCGTTGACCTGCCAATATTCCTGGGTCTTGAAGACTTCGATCTCGCGTTCGCGATCGACGATCAGGCGAAGAGCCACCGACTGGACTCGGCCTGCCGACTTGGCGCCCGGCAACTTGCGCCAGAGGATCGGCGAGAGAGTGAAGCCGACGAGATAATCAAGGGCGCGGCGGGCCCGATATGCGTCGATCAGATCCTCGTCGAGCCCGCGCGGGTTGCGCATCGCCTCGGTGACGGCCGCATTGGTAATGGCGTTAAAGGTGACGCGCTGGACGGTCTTGGGGAGCGCCTTCTTTTGCCGGAGCACTTCCTGAACGTGCCAGCTGATCGCCTCGCCCTCCCGGTCCGGGTCGGTCGCCAGGATCAGTGTATCGGCCTTCTTGGCCTCGTCGGTAATGATCTTCAGCTGCTTCGAGCGATCCGGCGAAACCTGCCACAGCATGTCGAAGTCGTGCTCGGGATCGACCGAGCCGTCCTTCGGCGGAAGATCGCGCACGTGGCCATAGCTGGCGAGCACGCGATGCCCGCCGCCGAGATATTTCTCAATGGTTTTCGCCTTGGCCGGCGATTCGACTACGACAAGCTTCACAAAGTGCCCTCACGCATACGCGTATAAGGTGGGGTCCGCGGATTTGGGCCGTCAAGCGGGCCGGTTGACCTCGATCGGCAATAGTCGGACTTTCGATCGGTCCCTACCAAGGAGCCGCAATGCTTCTGATCCTCGCTGCGTTGGCGCTGGAAGCGCTTGCGCGTCCGTTGGTTCCCGGTTTCGTCGTCGGCAGTGAAGTCGCGAAGACTGGTAACTACATCCAGGAGCAGGTGCCGGCGGGCGAGAATGTCGAGAAGTGGACGCGAATGGTCACAACGCAGCGTTTCGCAGGTGTCGCTCGGGAGACGGACGCCAACGGCTTCCTGCAACTCATGATCGAAGGGCTGGCCGAAGGATGTCCGGGAGCAACGATCATCTACCGTCGTGTCAGCGGCACGACCGCTCAAATGCGCGTCGACTGCCCGATGAACCCAAAGACGCGGCTTCCGGAGACTTTCTTTGCGAAGGCCCTGCCAGCATCGTCAGATATGCACGTGGCACAAGTCGCCTTCCGAAGCCTTCCAAAGGCGAGCGACGTCGCCTGGGCCGAGAAATATCTCGGATCTGTCATCCTTAAGCCCTGACGGGACGCGGGATGCCGACGTATGACGAATGCCTTGTGGAAGCGGAGCTTCGGGCCCGTGCCTGCTACGCGGAACCTGGCCGTCACTATCACGACGAGCGCCATCTGGATGAGTGCGAGCAGCGCCTCGATGGCATCGTCGAGCTGAACGAACCCGAACGGCGGCTGCTTCGCTGGGCGTTGCTCTGGCACGACGCAATCTATGATCCGCGGCGCGGCGACAATGAAGAGCGAAGCGCAGACCTGGCCCAACGCGAGCTCATGACCTGTGGCGTCAGCGGCGCAGGTGTCGAGGAAGTCGGCCGGCTCATCGTCCTGACCAAGGGGCATCGGGTCGCCGACGGCGACAGGCTCGGAGCGTTGGTCGTATCGATCGACCTTGCAATCCTAGGCTCGGACCCGCTCCGCTACCGCGAGTATGTGGAAGACGTCCGCAGGGAATATGCGCATGTCCCCGACGATCAGTGGCGCATCGGGCGCGCCGATGTTCTGAAGTCGCTCATCGGTCATCGCGCAATCTTCCCGGACGACGCGCTACGGGCCGAGCTGGAAGACCAGGCCCGGCACAATATCGCAAACGAGCTCAGCTCGCTGGGGGCAAGCTGATCTTATGGTGATCGGGACGCTCGGCCGCAGATCCAGTTCTGGAATTGCCGTCGGGCACAAGGCGTGGGCCATCGGGCGGTAGGTTACGGCCTCGATGCCGGCCGAACGACCGGTCGGGCCCGGTCGACAGTCACCCGGTCTTCTTTCCCACCTTCGGTTCCTTGCCCTCCCTCAGCCGAACGATGTTCTCGCGATGCTTCCAGATGACGAGGAGAGCGAACCCGACGAACATCGGAAACAGCAGCTGCTCGCCAAACACTGCCGCGCTTATCGGGGCGCTGATCGCGGCAACTATTCCCGCGACAGACGAAATTCGAAGGACGATCAGCAGGCCCAGCCAAACCACCGCGTAGATCGCCGCCGCGATCGGCATCAATGGAATGAGAATACCAAGCAAGGTCGCGACACCCTTGCCGCCCTTGAACCCGAGCCAGGCTGGATAAAGGTGCCCCACAAGCGCACCGGTCGCCGTGAAATTCTCGGTACCCGGCCACAGCGCCCTGGCAATCAGGATCGCCGCGGTCGCCTTCAGGCAATCGAGAATCAGGGTTGCAGCTGCCAGGACCTTGCTCCCGGTCCGAAGCACGTTGGTCGCCCCGATGTTGCCGGAGCCGATATCGCGAACGTCTCCTTTACCGGCCAGCCTGGTGAGCACGAGGCCGAAAGGGATGGATCCGAGCAAGTAACCGAGCGCAAGCGCCAAAAGCAGTTCGATACTCATCGAGCGAGGTGGTAGCAGAAGGAAGCTCGCCTGCAATTGCGCGCGCCATGTTCGCGTGCAAAGCGCGGCAACAATGGATGCGAACGCGCCCCTCCTGTTTTTCGATTCGGGTGTTGGCGGCCTTTCCGTGCTCGAACCGACACGGGCGCTGCTGCCGAATGCGCCGATCATCTACGTCGCCGACAATGGTGGGTACCCTTATGGCAAGCGCAGCGAATCCGAGATCGCAAGCCGAGTTCCTGCTTTGCTCGGACGACTGGTCGAACGCTTCCACCCACGGCTCGCGGTCATCGCCTGCAACACGGCGTCGACCATTGCGCTCGATCATGTTCGCTCGGCGCTCGACCTCCCGGTCGTGGGCACCGTCCCTGCAATCAAGCCGGCCGCGGAGCGTTCGAAAACAAGGGTGATCGGTGTGCTCGGGACGGAAGCGACTGTTCGCCAACCCTATGTCGACAACCTCGCTGCCGAGTTCGCCGCCGACTGCATGATCATCCGGCACGGATCTCCGGACCTGGTCGACCTTGCGGAGGCAAAGCTGGCGGGCGTCGACGTCACGGTAGAAGCCGTCAGAGAAGCGGCTCAGCCGATGTTCGACGCGCCCGACGGCGACCGGATTGACGTCGGCGTTCTCGCCTGCACCCACTTTCCGCTCCTGCGCCGGGAACTCCGCGCCGCCTTTCCTGGCGTGGAATGGGTCGATGGCGGACCGGGAATCGCCCGCCGAATTGCGTACCTCACACGGGAACAGGCGTGGCCGACTCAGCCTTCCGAAGGCCTGATGGTCTTCACTGCGGAGCCGCGTTCGCCCTTGCTCGGCACACTCGCCCACTACGGCATTGGCGAGGTCCAAACGCTCTAGCTTGTTGCGAGTCGTTCGCAATGGCTTTCGCGGGAGGGCGGCGATAGATGGCGCCCAACAAGGATCAGCAAAAACCCGTGGATTACGACAGCATCTTCAAGGCGGCGATCGAGAAGCTGCACGAGGAAGGCCGGTACCGCGTCTTCGTCGACATCCTTCGCACCAAGGGCAATTTCCCCAACGCGCAATGCTTCGGCGGCAATGGTCCAAAGCCGATCACCGTGTGGTGCTCCAACGACTATCTCGCGATGGGCCAGCACCCGTCGGTTATCGAGGCGATGGAGCTGGCGCTTCGCGAGGTCGGCGCCGGTTCGGGCGGAACCCGCAACATCGGCGGCAATACGCACCTGCACCTCCAGCTCGAGGAAGAGCTGGCGTCGCTGCACCGCAAGGACGCCGCGCTTTTGTTCACCTCGGGCTATGTTTCGAACGAGGCTGCGCTGTCGACGCTCGGCAAGCTGCTCCCCGGCTGCGTGATCTTCTCGGACGCCCTCAACCACGCGTCGATGATCGCCGGCATCAAGAACTCGGGGTGCGAGAAGAGAGTCTTTCGTCACAACGACCTTGAGCATCTCGAGGAGCTCCTGGCCGCGACCGATTCCGAAACTCCGAAGCTGATCGCGTTCGAGAGCGTCTATTCGATGGACGGCGACGTCGCCCCGATCGAGGCGATCTGCGACCTTGCCGACAAGTACAATGCAATCACCTATCTCGACGAAGTCCATGCGGTCGGAATGTACGGCCTTCACGGCGGCGGCATTTCCGAGCGCGACGGTGTCGCCGAGCGCCTGACCCTCATTGAAGGAACGCTCGGCAAGGCGTTCGGAGTGATGGGCGGGTACATCGCCGCCTCGAAGACGATCGTCGATTGCATCCGCAGCTACGCGCCGGGCTTCATCTTCACGACCTCTTTGTCACCGGTGCTCGTCGCCGGAGCCCTCGCCAGCGTCCGGCATCTCAAATCAAGCTCGATCGAGCGCGACATGCAGCAGCGGGCGGCCAAGGAGCTGAAAGCCAAGTTCGCTTCCGCGAGGCTCCCGATAATGCCGAGCGTGACCCACATCGTGCCGCTGCTCGTCGGCTGCCCGGTCAAGGCAAAGAAGATCAGCGACATCCTGCTCGCCGAATATGGACTTTACGTTCAGCCCATCAATTTCCCGACGGTTCCACGAGGCACGGAGCGACTGCGCTTTACGCCCGGACCGCACCATACGGTGGAGATGATGGACGAGCTCACCTCTGCGCTTGTCGAGATCTGGGATCGGCTGGAAATTCAGCTGGCGGCCTAATCGCTCACAATCCCATTTAATCCGCGTTAAGTACTGTTAGCATCACGCAATCGAGTCGGATCTGGGGGCCCGGTTCAGAATGGCGTTCGTGAAAGCGTTTCTACAACCACCCGCACGCTTGCGGATTTTGCCCGATCGTTGGGCCAATCTGCTGCGCCCTGTGTGGATGATCATGTTCGGGCTCGCGATCCTCACGGTCATGGTGGGCACGATCTATGCGATCCGCGCGAGCTATTTCACGCAGCCCGTAATCCAGGAGTTCGGCCTCGACTTCGAAGTGACGACCGAGGGAGAGTTGCTCGTCGGCACGCTGGCTCCGACGGGAGGAGCGCCGACCGTTCCACTGACTTCAAAAGTCGTCTCGATAGACGGAAAGGCGGTTCCGGCCGACCTCCAGGTGGCCCAGCTCGCCAGGCGACTGGACAAGGCGAAGGGAAGCCCGGTCAAGGTCGTCCTCCTCCAGCCTGACGGGAGAAGGGTCGAGCTTGCTCGGGAGCGCCACAAGCTCTCCGTTTCACCCTCCGAGCTCAATGATCGCAACCTTCGCATTTGGACCAGGCTCCTGACGGCGCTCCTGGCGTGCACGGCCCTCCTCGCCTGCGGCCTTCTGCTTGCCCTTCGGCGACCCAATGACCCGGTCGCCATGCTTCTCGCCTTCGCCTTCGTCGGCTTGGTTGCGACGATCGACCCGGCGATGCAGTTCTGGCTGTGGACCAACCAGGACTACGTCATCGACATTCTGGGAGCGATTTTCTTCTATCTATTGCTGGTCGGCCTTGCTGCCTTTCCGGATGGCGTTTTCGTCCCGCGGTTCCTGCGCTGGCTCGTCCCTCTGGGAATCCCGCTGACAATATTCGTCTCGATTCCGGATGTTGATGAAGACCTTCAGGGCATCCTTGGGGTCGTCGTGCTGATCGCGGTCCTCGGCTGTCAGCTCCTGCGGTTCAGGAGGGAGCCGGCGGGGATCATCCGGCAGCAGATCAAATGGGCCGGTTTCGGATTCGCGGCCGGACTGCTGCTGGTCCTTGCAGCGGTTGTCCTGGCCGCGATCGCCGGTGACGATCCGAGCAAAATGACGCCACTGTTTAGTCTGGCGGTGCTCGTGCTGTTCAGCTCGGGCATGGCGTCTATGGCTCTTGGCCTGTTGATCGCGCTTGTTCGATTCCGCCTGTGGGAAGCGGATACGGTGATCACTCGTTCCGCCGCCTACGCGGTGGTTACTCTGATCGTGGGAATTGTCTGGGCCGCGAGCTCCGATCTGGTGAAACTCGTCATCGTCGAAGTGATGGGTCATGAGAGCGAAGCCGGCGCGACCACGGTGGGCGCGATCATCGCCGCCGGTGTTTTCTCGCCGACGCAATCGGCGGTTCTTGGTTGGACGCGGCGGCATTTCGGCGGTCCCCTCGATCAGATCCACGACGCCGCCAAGCGTCTCAAGGGCTGGGGACTGACGGAGTCCCCCGAAGAAGTCGCGACGCGCGCCTTGTCGATCATTGACCAGGCCGCGCACCCGGCGGCCTCGGCGATCGTTCTGGACACGGCCATTGGACAGGAGTTGATTGCCGCCCGGGAAGCGACCTCGGCCGAAGACCCCAAGCTGATCGAGAAACTGGTCCTGGAAGACGAGGAAAGCTCGGTCGGGACCTTGCTGATCGGCCGCCGTTCCGATGGAAACCGTTACAACAAGCAGGAAATCGACGCGATTCGGGAGATCATCCCGTCGCTTGCCGAGGCGCTCCGGGTTGCCCGGGGACGTTTCTCCCGGGAAAGTGCGATGCAGCAGCAGCTGCAGGAAATGGCTGCCCGCCTTGCCCAGCTCGAAGGCGGCTCACCGAAACCGGCCTGATTTGTCGGCCCGCTCGTCGATCCCGGAGGAACTGCGGCCAGTGCACCTTGTTGTCCCGTCGTCCAACGACAGGAGAGCGACAATGCTGGGCAAGGCCGACGCCACCCCGATGATAGCCGTCAAGGACATCGATCGAGCGAAGCAATTCTATCAGGACAAACTGGGCCTGAAGCCAATCCAGGAGATGGGCGGCGAATTCTTCATGCTGCAGAGCGGCGATACGACGCTCAACGTCTATCGGTCCGAATTTGCGGGAACCAACAAGGCGACCGCACTGACCTTCGATGTCGACGACATCGATTCCGAAGTCCGTGAGCTCAAGGACAAGGGAATCCAATTTGAACACTATGACGTCCAGGGCCTGACTCCCGAAGGCGACATCTATCGTGGCGAGAACATGAAGACCGCGTGGTTCAAGGATCCGGACGGAAATATCCTGAGCCTGGTCGAGGAAGGCTGACCGAAAACTCGCGACTTTCGAACCGCGACGGTGGCGCGCAGCGGACTTGCGCGCTAGGAAATCGGCATGCGCATCGCCCTGTCCGCCGATCATGCCGGTTTCGAGATGAAGGACCAGCTTGCCCTTTGGCTTCGAGCCGACGGCCATGAGGTCGTCGACCTCGGTACCAACGGTCCGGAAAGCGTTGACTATCCTCGATACGGAGCGCTCCTCGCGGAGGCTCTCGCCGACGGACGCGCGGACCGCGGGATCACCGTCTGCGGGTCGGGGATCGGTGTCGCAATCGCCGCCAACCGCAACCCCGCTTGCCGCTGCGCACAGGTCGCCGAGCCGCTTTCGGCGTCGCTTGCTCGCCAGCACAACGACGCGAACGCGATCGCGCTCGGCGCCCGGCTGATCGGGATCGAGATGGCCAAGGCCTGTGTTGCTGCCTTTCTCACGAGCGATTTCCTCGGCGGCCGCCATCAGCGGCGCGTCGAACAACTCGCCGACCCCTCCGAACAGGAACCCGCCTGATGGCCTCCGCCGCCAACCTCAACGACGTCCAGCCCGACGGTTTCTTTACCCGCCACCTCGCCGATGCCGACCCCGCGGTCGCGGAAGGCATTAAGCATGAGCTCCTCCGCGAACAGACTCAGATCGAGCTAATCGCGTCGGAGAACATCGTCAGCCGAGCGGTTCTGGAAGCGCAGGGCTCGGTTCTCACCAACAAATATGCCGAGGGCTATCCGGGCCGCCGCTACTATCAGGGGTGTGCGCCGTCGGATGAAGTCGAGACCCTGGCGATCGAGCGTGCAAAGAAGCTGTTCGGCTGCGCCTTCGCCAACGTCCAGCCGCACTCGGGCGCGCAGGCCAATGGCGCGGTGATGATGGCCCTGCTCCAACCCGGCGACACGATCATGGGGATGAGCCTCGCCGCTGGCGGTCACCTTACCCACGGCGCTCCCCCCGCCCAATCGGGGAAGTGGTTCAACGCCATTCAATATGGCGTTCGGCAAGACGACCATCTGGTCGACTTCGACGAGGTCGAGAAGCTGGCAAAGGAGCACAAGCCGAAGCTGATCATCGCCGGCGGCTCCGCCTATCCGCGCCATCTCGACTTCGCCCGCTTCCGCGCGATCGCCGACGAGATCGAAGCCTATCTGTTCGTCGACATGGCCCATTTCGCCGGCCTGGTTGCGGCGGGCGAGCACCCCTCCCCGTTCGGCCATGCCCACGTCGTGACGACAACGACTCACAAGACCCTGCGGGGTCCGCGCGGCGGCATGGTGCTGACGGACGACGAAGCCATCGCGAAGAAGATCAACTCAGCGGTCTTCCCGGGCCTTCAGGGCGGACCGCTGATGCATGTCATCGCCGCCAAGGCGGTGGCTTTCGGCGAAGCCCTGCAGCCGGAATTCAAGACCTATGCCAAGGCGGTCATCGCCAACGCCAAGACACTTGCAAACCGCCTCAAGGAACGCGGTGCGGATTTGGTTGCCGGCGGCACCGACACGCACCTGGCGCTCGTCGATCTGCGCCCGCTCGGTCTCACCGGCAAGGATGCTGACGAGAGCCTCGAGCATGCCGGTATCACCTGCAACAAGAACGGGGTTCCGTTCGATCCGCTGCCGCCGGTAAAGACCAGCGGCATCCGCGTCGGCTCCCCGGCGGGGACGACCCGCGGCTTCGGCGAGCCCGAGTTCCGCGACATTGGCGACATGGTCGCGGACGTCCTCGATGGGCTCGCCAGGAATGGGCCGGAAAACAATGGCGCGATCGAACGCGAGGTGAATGGTCGAGTGCGTGAGCTTTGCGCGCGCTTCCCTATCTATAGCTGATGCGTTGCCCCTTTTGCGCCCATGAAGACAGCCAGGTGAAGGACAGCCGCCCGTCCGAAGACGGAGCGGCGATCCGGCGCCGGCGCCAGTGCGAAGCATGTGGCGCGAGGTTCACCACCTTCGAGCGAGTCCAGCTACGCGACCTCACCGTCGTCAAGAAGGACGGTAAGCGCGAACCTTTCGACCGGGCGAAGCTGGAGCGCGCCATCGGCCACGCCTGCCGCAAGCGCGACGTCGACCCAGCCAAGATCGACCGGCTCGTCAGCGGCGTCCAGCGCCAGATGGAAACGCAGGGCGACGAGGTGACTTCGGTGAAGATCGGCGAGGCAGTGATGTTTGGCCTAAGGACGATCGATCACGTCGCCTACATCCGCTTCGCAAGCATTTACAAGGACTTCAGCGACCCCAGCGAATTCGCCGAGATCGCCGAGCGGGTGGAGAAAGAAGCGGTTCCGCCCGGCCACGACAAATTGCTGTGAGCGCGTCCAAGCCAGTCATCGTTCTCGTCCGTCCGCAGCTTGGCCAGAATATCGGCAAGGCCGCCCGGGCGATGCTCAATTTCGGGCTGACTGAAATGAGGTTGGTGGCTCCGCGCGATGGCTGGCCCAACCCCGACGCGGGGCCCTCCGCGAGCGGAGCGGATGCCGTCCTTGAACAGGCGCAGGTGTTCGAGACCGTTCAGGGGGCGATCGCGGACTGTTCGAACGTCTTCGCATCAACCGTTCGCCGCCGCGATCTGGTCATGCCGGTTGTGACGCCCGGGGAGATGGCGGACGGCATCGTCGCATCGAACGGTCGAACCGCAATCCTTTTCGGCCCCGAACGGTCGGGCCTCGAGACCGAGGATGTCGCGCTTTCCAACGCGATCGTAACCGTACCGATCAACCCGGAGTTCGGCTCGCTGAACCTCGCGCAGGCGGTAATCCTGCTCGCCTATGAGTGGTCGAAGCGGTCAGCGCTCGCGTCGCCGACCTCCAAGGAGCTGGAGGCACCGGCCCCTCACAGCGAAATCGAAGGAATGATCGCTCAGCTGGAGGATGAACTCGCCGCAAAGGGCTATTTCCACCCGCCGTCGCGAACTCAGGCGACCAAGAACACCATTCGCACGATCTTCACGAAGACCGGCTGGTCGTCGCGCGAAGTGAAGGCCATTCGCGGAATCATCCGCGCTCTTGTAAAGCCTTCGCGACATCGAGATTGACGGAGGTTAGGAAATTCGCCACGGAGCCTAGCCCGTTGCATTAGAAGGACTGTTGCATGGCGTTTCTCCTCGGCGTTCTGCTCCTCGTTTCCGGGGATGTCCCGACTGATTCAGCCAACTCTACGCCCCCGGCCGCTCAGGCTCCCACTCAGCAGGCCACGGCCGAAACGGAAAAGGCTGACGGCGGCGAGAAGAAGATTTGCAAGCGCGAGGAGAGCACCGAGTCGCGCCTCGGCGGCAAGCGCATCTGCCTCACTGCCGAGCAGTGGAAGCGCGCGGCCCAAGGCGCCCGGTAAGTTCGCAAAAACTTGACGTTGCGGGGCTGCTCCCCTAGGTGCGCCGCTCGCAATTGATCCCGCATGCCCGGTGAAGCGGTGATCGCGTAGAGCGCAATGCTCTGCGGTGCGGTTCCGGGCGCAACGAAAACGCGAATTGGAGAACAGACGTGAGCAAGCGCTCTAGCGCCAAGTATAAACTCGACCGCCGCATGGGTGAGAACGTCTTCGGACGTCCCAAGAGCCCGGTCAACCGCCGCGAATATGGCCCCGGTCAACACGGTCAGCGCCGAAAGGGCAAGCTGTCCGACTTCGGCATTCAGCTCCGCGCCAAGCAGAAGCTGAAGGGCTATTACGGCGACATCACCGAGAAGCAGTTCAAGCGGACGTACCAGGAAGCGAGCGCCATGAAGGGCGACGCGTCGCAGAACCTGATCGGGCTCCTCGAGCGCCGCCTCGACATGATCGTTTACCGCGCCAAGTTCGCTCCGACGATCTGGGCGGCCCGCCAGCTGGTCAGCCACGGCCACATTCGCGTGAACGGCGTGAAGTGCAACATCGCCAGCCGTCGTGTGAACGTCGGTGACGTCGTCGAGCTTGGTTCGAAGGCGCAGGAAATGGCGCTGGTCATCGAGGCGCAGAGCCTCGCCGAGCGTGACGTTCCTGACTACGTCGCTCCGGACGGCACCTCGAAGGTGAGCTTCAACCGCGTTCCGACGCTGGACGAGGTTCCCTACCCGGTCCGAATGGAGCCAAACCTCGTGATCGAGTTCTATTCGCGCTGATTTTTCGATCAGCCCGAACAAATGGGGCGGCCCGTAATGGGGTCGCCCTTTTTGTTTGTCATTGCTAGGCGCGCGCCATGACCCTTCCTCCGCTTCCCGAATGGGCTCCGCACGAAGCCGTCTGGATCGGCTTCCCATCGGACCCGGAGCTCTGGCTGTCAGATCTCAAGGAGGCCGAGAAGGAGGTCGCGGCGTTCGCCAAAGCCGTCCACGCCGGGGGCAAGGGCGAACAGGTTTGGCTCGTAGCGGCGCACGAGGATGCCGCGAAGAAAGCTCGCCAGCTAGCGCCTTTCGCGACCGTGATCGTCGAGAAGTTCGGCGACATCTGGCTTCGCGACAGTGGGCCCATCGTAATGGGATCGGGCAAGAAGCGCCGGGCGCAGGGCTTCCGCTTCAACGGATGGGGCAACAAGTACGACCTTGAGGGCGACCAGGACGTCGGTGAGCGCATCGCGAAGGCGGCATCTCTCGAGTACGCGCAGGCCGACTGGATTCTCGAGGGCGGAGCGATTGACGGCGATGGTTCGGGCACCGTGGTCACGACCGAACAATGCCTGCTCAACCCCAACCGCAACCCTCGTGCCACCCACGAGGATATCGAAGGCCGCTTGGAGCACGACCTCGGTTTCGAACGCGTCGTCTGGCTGGGCGAAGGCCTAGTGAACGACCATACCGACGGGCACGTCGACAATCTCGCTCGCTTCGTCGCGCCCGGCCGAGTAGCGATCCCGACGGCCACCAGGAACGACCCGAACGAAGCGGTCTACCGCGACGCTTCCAAACGCCTGAAAGCGGCCAAGCTCGACGTTGTCACCCTGCCCTCGCCTGGCCGGATCGAGAACGAGGACGGCGACATCGTCCCCGCGAGCTACATGAACTTCTACATCGGCAACGCTGCGGTAGTCGTACCGCAATACGGCGCTCCGAACGACCAGGCCGCGGTGGCCGTCGTCCAGGCGCTGTTCCCGGGACGCGTTGCAATCGGGCTTCGTGCTGACCATGTGCTGACGGGAGGCGGAAGCTTCCACTGCATTTCTCAACAGGTTCCCGAATGAGCAAGCTCACCGTCGCTGCGCTGCAGCTCGCCCTGACCGATGACACGGTCGCCAACATCAAGGCGGTCGCCGACCTCGTTCGGGAGGCCAAATCGAAGGGTGCCGAAGTCGTCCTTCCGCCGGAGCTGTTCGAAGGCCCCTACTTCTGCCGTGTCGAGGACGAGGGCTTGTTTGCCAATGCTCGCCGAACGGAGGAGCATCCGTCGGTCATCGCCATGCAGGAGTTGGCGAGGGAACTGAAGATCTGGATCCCGACCAGCTTCTTCGAGCTGGACGGACCACACCACTACAATTCGCTGGCGATGATCGGTCCGGACGGAAAGATCGCCGGCGTCTATCGCAAGAGCCACATTCCCGACGGCCCCGGCTACGAGGAGAAGTTCTACTTCCGCCCCGGGAACACCGGCTTCAAGGTCTGGAACGGCCCGCATATGTCGACGATCGGCGTCGGCGTCTGCTGGGACCAGTGGTATCCGGAGACCGCCCGCGCGATGATGCTGATGGGCGCGGAGATTCTCTTCTACCCGACTGCGATCGGCACGGAGCCGCACGATCCCGATCTCGACACGTCACGCCTGTGGCGGCGAGCGATGATCGGTCACGCGGTTTCGAATGTCGTTCCCGTGGTCGCCGCCAACCGCATCGGCATCGAGCACGGCCAGCGCTTCTACGGTCACAGCTTCATCTGCGACGAACGCGGAGACATGTTGGCGGAATTCGGAGCCGAAGAGACTGGCGTGTTGGTCGCCACTCTCGATCTCGCCCAGGCGAAGAAGCACCGCGCCGCCTTCGGTTTCTTCCGCGACCGCCGGCCCGAACTTTACGGCCGTTTGGTCGAAGACGTCTAAGCGGCGTACCGAACCAGCGAGATCAGGTTGCCGTCGGGGTCCCGAAACCAGGCGACCTTCGTTCCATCCGGCGCCGCCCAGACTCCAGCCTCGTCGTGTGCGAAGCCAGGAAAGCGCTCGAAGTTCACGCCCTTGGACGTGAGCTCCGCGACGGTTCGGTCGAAATCCGCAACTTCGAACCCGACGACCGTGTGCTCGGACGAGCTGGTCGACTGCACGGGCGACACCCGAAGGCTCCCCTGACCGACGCGATATACGAGAGCCCCATGGGAACTGCCGGTTAGCGGCAATCCGAGGACGTCACTGTAAAATTGCTCGGACCTCGGGATGTTTGAAGACCAGACAAGCGTCTGCAGTCTCGCGTCGGCGAGGCTCACGCTTTTCCTCCAAGTTCCAATGCTCGGAGGAAGACGGCCTCGAACATGTGTTGATCAAGCCGGCCAGTGTTCTGGTTGTAACGCGAGCAGTGGTAACTTGAGAGCAGAACGCGGCCGTCAGGCGCGACGGACTCGGCTCCATGCCCGAACTTCGTTGCCGCCGGCGGCAATCCGATCGCGCGTGCAGCGGCGAAATGGGCAATCTGCCCCAGCGCAACGACCACCCGCACCTTGGGCAGAGCAAGGAGCGCGGCCTCGAAATAGTTTCGGCACGTCCTGATCTCGACTGGCTCCGGCTTGTTGGCGGGCGGGAGGCACTTGACCGCATTCAGGATCACAGCGCCCCTGAGCTTCAGACCGTCGCTCGGATCCGCCTGATACTCTCCGTCAGCCAGTCCGAATTTCAACAGCGTGCCGTAAAGCAGTTCGCCTGCGTAATCTCCGGTGAAGGGACGCCCGGTGCGATTCGCGCCATGCTTGCCCGGAGCGAGGCCGACGATCGCAAGCCATGGGTCCGGGTCGCCGAACGCAGGCACGGGAGCATTCCACCACTCGGGATGCTCGTCGCGGCACTCGTGGCGGAAGATGACCAGCCGCGGGCAGAGCGGGCAGTCGCGCGGAGCCTCGGCCTGAGGGATCGGCGACAGGTCTGCAGGGCTGGCGAACTGCATTGTGGTGGCCTAGGCGACCCGCGGTGTCGGACGCAACGCAACTCTATGCCATCGCGGTGGGCTCGAACCGGCTTCACGGCCGCTACGGCAGGCCGACAGGTGTGGTCGAAACGGCGATCGCCCGCCTCGACCAGGAGTTCGGCTTGTTCGACGCCTCGCCGATCCTGCTTAACGGAGCCTCGGGAGGAGCTGGCCGGGACTTCGCAAATGCCGTCGCACTCATCGAAAGTCAGCTAGAGCCGCCGGAGATGCTGCAGCGCCTCAAGGCCATCGAACGCGAGTTCGGTCGGCGTCCCGGTCGGCGCTGGGGCCCCCGAGTGCTCGATCTCGACATCATCGCCTGGAGCGGCGGCAAATGGCGCAAGCGCGGCCTCACCGTTCCCCATGTGTCTGCGCAATCACGAAGCTTCGTGGTCGGTCCGCTGGCAACGGTCGCGCCCGATTGGCGCCTCAACGGCTACCTCTCCGCACATCATTTCGCCCATCGCCTTGCTCGCCGCGCGCCACGCAGGTAACGGGTCCGCGCTGGTCGGGCCCTTAGCTCAGTCGGTAGAGCAACTGACTTTTAATCAGTAGGTCGCTGGTTCGAATCCAGCAGGGCTCACCAGCGCCACGCGCAGATCATGTGGGAATGTCCGCGCTCTTCCTACGACTGCCTCGACGCCCGGTTCTTTCGATAGATCCCGAACAGGATCAGGAGAAACGCGCATAGGCGGATCAGATAGATCGAGCCCCTTTCCTCGGTCGGAATATTCGCCAGGGCCAGGACCGTCTGGCCGGTTCCGAGCAGCGCGAAAGCCGTAGCGAAAGCCAAGAAAAGCTCGTCACGGGATCGGCGCCAGTAGCGCAGGAAGAACAAGGCGCAGACGAAGAAGCCACAGGAAACGGCGCCTGCGAGGAAGTCGTACAAGGTCACCTATCGATCCTCCGCAGCATCCCAGACGAACCCCCAGATCAACGACCCAACTGCGGCCAGCGCCAGCAGCAAGCGCGGCAGGCGCAAGTCGACGTCAGGAGTCGGCCAGATCACGAGGTCGGCCACAAGAACGAGGTTATTGGCCGCCAGAAGTGCAAAACAAATGCTGCTCCAGAAAAGCAGGCGGACGCCAGACTTGCTGTAGCTCCGCCCGAGCAGCCAGGCGCATGCCGTGCTCGTCAGGAAGCAAAGGACATAGACGATCGTTGGAAAGAAGTCCCCCATCTCAATCCTTCCTCAGCCTGAACGCATCCGCGAACGCTGCGGCACTGCTTGCCGAAGCCGATACGATCGCTCGCCGCACCGCGTCGGGACGGGCGGCGTAAAGTTGCTCGAGGTCGTCGACGCATTTCGCCACTTCGCCATTGATGGGCATGTACGTGGCCCCGTCTTGATCGGCCGAAACCAGGCCGGCAGACATCAGCGCGTCGAGCGCCTTGCTGACCACCAATTCGCTCGCGCGCATCGTCGACACCAGCTCGGCGGAAGGCCACGTCCGCCGATCGCGTTTCAGTATCAGCAGGAGCTCGAGCGCCCATACCGACCGAAAGCTCGATTCGACGAACCGGAGAAGCTTTTCGGAAGGGCTCACAACAGAGTGTCGGAATTACGCTGTCCGGACATCTGGGCTTGTCCGTAGCCGTGGCTGGCGCTCGCTTGCAACCCACGTCCTAAATCTTGATTCGCGTTAGGAATTTTTTAGAAACCAGTAACGAGTATTTCGTTTACTACTGTTCGCGTGCAGCCGGGGGGCTGCGGATGAATTCAACCTGGGCGGGGGGAGTTAAACCGACCGGAGAGTAGAGTGAACATCCAGGCCCAGCGGGACTTCATCGATCGCCGCCAGCTCGTCAGCGCTCTACGCGCTCTGAGACGCGGCGACTTTAGCGTTCGTCTTCCGGAAGAAGTGGACGGCGTCGACGGCGAGATCGCCAGCCTCTTCAACGAGGTGGTCGGCATGAACGAGGCGATCGCCCAGGAGTTTGATCGCCTTTCAAAGGTCGTCGGCAAGGAAGGCAAGATCACCCAGCGCGCACGTGTTCGCGGCGCAAGCGGTGGATGGGACGGGAAGCTTCGAGCCGTCAACGAACTCATCGACGACATGGTGCAGCCGACCGCCGAAGTCTCGCGGGTGATCGGCGCGGTCGCCAAGGGCGACCTGTCACAGACCATGACCACGGAAATCGATGGCCGCCCGCTGCGGGGTGAGTTCCTCCGCATCGGCAAGGTCGTGAACACGATGGTCGAGCAGCTCGCCTCGTTCGCGTCCGAGGTGACCCGCGTTGCCCGCGAAGTGGGCACGGAAGGCAAGCTTGGCGGCCAGGCCCGGGTGAAAGGCGTCGCCGGAACGTGGAAGGACCTTACCGACAATGTGAACGCGATGGCTACCAACCTGACGGGTCAGGTGCGCAACATCGCCGAAGTGACCACTGCCGTTGCCCGAGGAGACTTGTCGAAGAAGATCACCGTGGAGGTGAAGGGCGAGATCCTCGAACTCAAAAACACGATCAACGTGATGGTCGACCAGCTCAACGGCTTCGCGTCGGAAGTGACCCGCGTTGCCCGCGAGGTGGGCACGGAAGGAAAGCTCGGCGGCCAGGCGCGAGTCGAAGGCGTCGCCGGCACGTGGAAGGATCTCACCGACAACGTGAACCTGATGGCCGAAAACCTCACCGGCCAGGTCCGCAACATCGCCGAAGTGACCACCGCCGTTGCCCGCGGCGACTTGTCCAAGAAGATCACCGTCGACGTGAAGGGCGAGATCCTCGAGCTAAAGAACACGATCAACACGATGGTCGATCAGCTCAACGGCTTCGCCTCGGAGGTGACCCGCGTGGCCCGTGAGGTCGGCACCGAGGGCAATCTCGGCGGACAGGCGCAGGTGCCGGGAGTTGCGGGGACCTGGAAAGACCTCACCGACAACGTGAACCTGATGGCCGCGAACCTCACCGGCCAGGTCCGAAACATCGCCGAAGTGACCACTGCCGTCGCTCGCGGCGACTTGTCGAAGAAGATCACTGTCGACGTCCGCGGCGAGATCCTGCAGCTCAAGGACACCATCAATACTATGGTGGACCAGCTGAACTCGTTCGCGTCCGAGGTGACTCGCGTCGCCCGCGAAGTGGGCTCGGAAGGAAAGCTCGGCGGCCAGGCGCAGGTCGAAGGCGTCGCCGGCACCTGGGCCGACTTGACGGACAGCGTCAACCTGATGGCCGGCAACCTGACTGGTCAGGTGCGCAACATCGCCGAGGTGACCACCGCCGTCGCGAAGGGCGACTTGTCGAAGAAGATCACCGTCGACGTGAAGGGCGAGATCCTCGAGCTCAAGAACACCATCAACGTCATGGTCGACCAGCTCAACGCATTCGCATCCGAAGTCACCCGCGTCGCACGCGAAGTGGGTACGGAAGGAAAGCTGGGCGGCCAGGCGCAGGTCGAAGGCGTCGGCGGCACCTGGGCCGACTTGACCGATAATGTGAACCTCATGGCCGCGAACCTCACCGGTCAGGTCCGCAACATCGCCGAGGTGACGACCGCGGTTGCGCTCGGCGACCTGTCAAAGAAGATCACCGTCGACGTGAAGGGCGAGATCCTCGAGCTCAAGAACACAATCAACGTCATGGTCGACCAGCTCAATTCCTTCGCGTCGGAAGTGACCCGCGTGGCCCGCGAGGTCGGCACCGAAGGCCGCCTCGGCGGTCAGGCGCAGGTCGAAGGCGTCGGCGGCACGTGGAAGGATCTTACCGATAATGTGAACGCGATGGCCGCGAACCTCACGGGCCAGGTCCGCAACATCGCCGAGGTGACGACAGCGGTTGCCAGCGGCGACCTGTCGAAGAAGATCACCGTCGACGTGAAGGGCGAGATCCTCGAGCTCAAGAACACCATCAACACCATGGTGGACCAGCTCAATTCCTTCGCGTCCGAAGTGACCCGAGTTGCCCGCGAAGTGGGTACGGAAGGAAAGCTCGGCGGCCAGGCGCAGGTGCGCGGAGTCGCGGGAACCTGGAAGGACCTCACCGACAACGTGAACCTGATGGCCGACAATCTCACCGGCCAGGTGCGCAACATTGCCGATGTGACGACCGCCGTTGCGAAGGGCGACCTTTCCAGAAAGATCACGGTGGACGTGAAGGGCGAAATCCTCGCCCTCAAGAACACCATCAACACCATGGTCGATCAGCTCAACGGCTTCGCATCGGAAGTGACCCGCGTTGCCCGCGAAGTGGGTACGGAGGGAAGCCTCGGCGGCCAGGCCCAGGTGCCCGGAGTCGGCGGTACGTGGAAGGATCTCACCGACAACGTGAACCTGATGGCGACCAACCTCACCAACCAGGTGCGCGGAATCGCCGAGGTCGTAACCGCGGTTGCCCAGGGCAACCTCAAGCGGAAACTGACGCTCGACGCGAAGGGCGAGATCGCGGCCCTGGCCGACACGATCAACTTCATGATCGACACCCTTTCGACCTTCGGCGACCAGGTCACGAACATGGCCCGCGAAGTTGGAATCGAGGGCAAGCTCGGCGGCCAGGCGCGCGTGCCCGGCGCCGCCGGCCTGTGGCGCGACCTGACTGACAACGTGAACCAGCTCGCCGCCAACCTCACCAACCAGGTCCGGTCGATCGCCGAGGTGTCGACCGCGGTGACCAAGGGCGACCTTACCCGGTCAATCGCCGTCGAGGCGCAAGGCGAGATGGCCGCGCTCAAGGACAACATCAACGAAATGATCCTCAACCTGAAGGAGCAGACGCTCAAGAATGCCGAGCAGGACTGGTTGAAGACCAATCTCGCCCGCTTCTCGCGCATGCTCCAGGGAGAGCGCGACCTCGCGACGGTGTCGAACCTGATCATGTCCGAGCTCGCTCCGCTGGTGAACGCGCAATACGGCGTCTTCTATGTTTCCAAGCGCGAAGAGGACGAGACCAAGCTGGAGCTTGTCGCCAGCTACGGCGCCGAGAGCCAGGACGAGCTAAAGCAGCAGTTCAACCTGCGCGAAGGTCTGATCGGACAGGCGGCCGCCGACCGCAGGCCGATCCTCCTCAAGGACGTCCCGCCGGACTTCATCCGCGTCGGATCGGGCCTCGGCCATGCCCAGCCGGCAAGCGTAAGCATCCTGCCCGCGCTGTTCGAAGACGAAGTGAAGGCGGTGATCGAGCTCGCCTCGTTCAGCGAGTTCAACGAGACCCACCAAAGCTTCCTCGACCAGTTGATGGAATCGGTCGGAATCGTGCTCAACACGATCGCCGCGACAATGCGTACCGAGGGCCTTCTAAAGCAGTCGCAGCTACTCACCACCGAGCTTCAGGCCCGCCAGACCGAACTCACGCGCAAGCAACAGGAACTGCACGCGACCAACGAGGAGCTTCAGGAGAAAGCGCAGCTTCTCGAGAACGAGAAGAAGCAGGTCGAAGCGAAGAATATCGAAATCGAAATGGCGCGCCGCGCGGTCGAGGAGAAGGCCGAGCAGCTCGCCCTTACCTCGAAATACAAGTCCGAGTTCCTCGCGAACATGTCGCACGAGCTTCGGACACCGCTCAACTCCTTGCTGATCCTGTCGAAGCTCCTATCCGACAACGCGCAGGGCAACCTCAACGAGAAGCAGGTCGAGTTCTCGAAGACGATCAACTCGGCGGGCTCCGACCTGTTGAACCTCATCAACGACATCCTCGATTTGTCGAAGATCGAATCCGGAACGGTGACGATCGAGGTCGGCGAAATGCCCGTACAGCACCTCAAGCAGCACATGGAGCGGACCTTCCGTCAGCTTGCCGCTGACAAGGGCCTGGAATTCAACGTCAAGTTCGAGGGCAAGCTTCCGCAGACCATCCGCACCGATGAAAAGCGGCTTCAACAGATCGTGCTCAACCTCCTGTCGAATGCCTTCAAGTTCACGTCGCGGGGAAGCGTTACTCTTGGCGTTCGCAGCGTGACCAGCGGCTGGAGCGCCAATCACCCGGTCCTGCGCAACGCCGAACGCGCGATCGAGATCGCCGTTACGGACACCGGCATCGGTATTCCGGAGGACAAGCAAAAGCTCATCTTCGAGGCATTCCAGCAAGCCGACGGCACCACCAGCCGCAAATATGGCGGCACCGGCCTCGGCCTCTCGATCAGCCGCGAGATCGCCCGACTGCTTGGCGGTGAGCTTCAGGTGCGCTCGAAGCCAGGCGAAGGGTCGACCTTCACGCTTTACGTTCCGCTTGAGGCAGAATCGATGGCGTCGGCGGCGGTGCCGGGGACTTCTGCTCGCTACGACAACAGCGGCGCTATGGTTCCCACTGCACTGCCGACCGGTTTCGAGGTCAATGACGACCGCGACGATCTTGGCAAGGACCACTTCGTCCTCGTCGTCGAGGACGATGCGACCTTTGCGTCGATCCTGCTCGATGCGGCGCACGAAGCGGGACTGAAGGGCGTGGTCTCCACGGCCGGCGCAGGAACGCTCTCGATGGCCCGCAAGCTGCAGCCGACGGTCATAACGCTCGACCTCGGCCTCGCCGACATCGACGGCTTCGTGCTCCTCGACCTTTTGAAGCACGATCCAGAGACCAAGCACATTCCGATCCACGTGATATCGGGCGCCGAGCACAGCCAGTCGGTGATGGGCATGGGTGCATCCGGGGTCACCGAGAAACCGGCTGACCGCGCAGCTTTGGTCGCCATCTTCAAACCGCTGGTGAAGGAAGCCGAGAAGCAGAAGCCCAAGCGCCGTCGGAAGGAAGGAGTCCCGGGGTCGAGCCGGCCGGTACCGGAGCTCGCTGGCTCCAAGGTCCTCATTGTCGACGACGACATCCGGAACATCTTCTCCCTCACGAGCGTCCTAGAGAGCCATGATGTGGAGGTTCTCCACGCCGAGCGGGGCAAGGATGGAATTCTGATTCTGGAGCAGACTCCCGATGTCGATGTCGCGCTGATCGACATCATGATGCCGGAGATGGACGGGTACGAGACGATGCGGCAAGTCCGCAGCCGCCGGGAGCTCACCGACCTCCCGCTCATCGCGGTCACCGCGAAGGCGATGAAGGGCGACCGTCAAAAGTGCCTCGATGCCGGCGCGTCCGACTATATCGCGAAGCCGGTCGATATCGAGCTTTTGCTAGCGCTCCTCCGGGTCTGGGTTGCGCGAGCAAGGGAAGGCTCGGTCGCGGCAGGCCAACCGGTCCCGCTGAAGGCTGCGGAATAAAAGATGAACGGATCTGCGGGAGAAGTCCCGATCCGTCGTGAATCGCAAGCCACGGCCGTACTGTCCGAGGCCGAGCGCGCGCGCATCCTGCTGGTTGACGACGACGAGCGTAACCTTCTCGCGCTTGCGACCGTTCTTGAGGACCTTGGAGACGTCGTTCTCGCCCGGTCGGGTGAGGAAGCGCTCCGTCACCTCCTGAAGGGCGAGTTCGCGGTAATCCTGCTAGATGTCTACATGCCCGGCATGGACGGTTACGAGACCGCCCAGATCATCCGCAGCCGCGATCAGACCAAGGGCATCCCGATCGTCTTCCTGTCGGCGGTCAACAAGGAAACCGAGCACCTTATCCGCGGCTATTCGATGGGCGCGGTCGACTACGTGTTCAAGCCGGTCGATCCGATCGTCCTGCGCTCAAAGGCGACGGTTTTCGTCGACCTCTTCCAGAAGACGAAAGAGGTCGAGAGGAAGGCTGCGCACGAACAGGCGCTGATGGACGCCACGATCCGGGCAAATTCGGAACGCCTGCGCGCTGAGCAGGATCTCCGCCGGGCCGAACAGCGCCAGGCCGCGATCATTCAGTCGCTGCCCATGGTTCTCTACCTGGAGCCGTTCGAAGCCAAATCGCGCGGCCCGAACTACGTCAGTGGCGATTTGCAGGCGATCACCGGTTTCTCGTTCGAAGCCGTCCAGAAGCAGCCGACGATCTGGACCGACCGCCTCCATCCGGACGACCGGGACGGAGTCCTGGCCGCGATCGACGCGCGACGGGCGAGCGGCCGGTCGTCGGTGGAATATCGTTGGTTATGCGCGGACGGCACCTACCGTCACTTCCTCGACCAGGCAGTTCTTTTGAAGGATAGTGAGGGACGTCCACTCGAATTCGCGGGGACGCTCACCGACATCACCGAGCAGCGCTCGCTCGAGATCCAGCTGATCCAGGCCCAGAAAATGGACGCGATCGGCAAGCTGACGGGCGGCATCGCCCACGATTTCAACAACCTTCTCGCGGCCGTGATCGGCGGCCTCGGCATCCTGGAAAAGCGCGCCGTTTTGGCGGAAGAGGATTCCCGAATCCTCGGAATGACCCGCCGAGCCGCAGAGCAAGGCAGCGAGCTTGTCCGCCGCCTCCTCGCTTTCGCCCGCCGCCAGACCCTCGAACCGAAAGCGATCCGCATTTCGGCGCTTCGCGAAACCGTCTCCGATCTGCTGACCCACACCCTGGGCGGGCTCGTCGACCTCGAATGGAAGGTCAGCAAAGACGTAGCGGACCCGTTCGCAGACCGCGCCCAACTCGAGCTCGCGCTCGTCAACCTGATCATCAATGCCCGCGACGCCATGCTCGATGGAGGCACCGTCACGGTCTTGGTCGAAAATCGGCATGCCGGGCCGAGTGAGATTCCGGGACTGCCAGGAGGCGATTACGTCCGCCTCGCCGTTTCCGATCGCGGAACGGGAATAGCACCCGAGCACATCGAAAAGGTGCTGGAGCCGTTCTTCACCACCAAGGACGTGGGCAAGGGTAGCGGACTTGGCCTGCCGATGGTCTACGGCTTCGCCAAGCAGTCAAACGGCGCTTTCCGTCTCGAAAGCCAGGTCGATAAGGGTACGACGGCCGAACTCTGGCTG
>JBKPKZ010000158.1:0-9504 GCA_046731355.1 Pseudomonadota bacterium
TAGTTGGGCGACGTCTTCATGACCGTCTGGTGGATTTCCTCGAAATCCGCAGGCGATCCGTCACCCGAGATGCGGACCTCGTAGTCGACGTTCTGGTAGCCCGGGGCGACGTTGTCGCTGAGGCCCAGGAAGCCGCGCAAATCGAGTTCGCCCTTCGTTCGGATCTCGAGGGAATCCAGGGTGATGCCCTTGAGCGACGCGCCGGCGACGTAGCCGACCGTGATGCAGGCGTTGAACGCTGCCATCAGAAGCTCCTGCGGGTTCGGCGCACCGTCGCTTCCGAGAAGCTCGAACGGCTCGTCGGCGATGATCGTGTGGTTGCGTTGGACGCGCTCGCCGGCGAGCGTGAAGCCCGTGACGGTCGTCTCGCTTCGGGTCTGGCCCTTCCACTTGGTCACGACGTCGAAGCCGACGATGGCCTTCGAGCCGTCCTTCTGGATCTCCTCGACCACCTCGCCGAGGGCGTCGAGATCCAGCCCGTTCACAGGGGCGTTCTTAACGATATCCAACATTCACTTTCTCCTTGGGTTGAAAGGGGTCAGGCGAAGACGGGCGCAGCGTCCGCGATGCGGGCCGCGGCGTTCGCCGAAATGCTCAGAAGCGTCGCCTTGAAGCGCTCGTGCACCATGCCCGAACCGACGTAGGCCCAGCGCGCAGCCTGGTGCTGCTGCTCCTCGATTTCGGCGCGGTTCTCGAGCTTTCGGCCGATCACCTTCTCAAGCGCGTCGAGATTGTAAGAGGCCTGGGCCTTGAGCCCGTTGTCGAGGAACTCGCCGATTTCGAAGAACTCGTCGATCGCTTCGCTGATCTGCTCTTCGGTGCGGCCTTCCGCGAGCGCGTCGACGATGAGCGTGTCGAGCTTCGCGTGCTGCGCTTCCTCCATCCAGTGATACTTCATCAGGCTCTTGAAGAGCGGATCGAGGTCCTGGTCGTCGCGGATGCTGCCCAGGTAATGCTGCTGGGTCATCCACTCGATCATCAGGATGACGAGCCCTACCGCCAGCGGGTCATGGCGGAGGATCTCGGCGCCGATCGCCTCGGACGGACCGATCACCTCGCACTCGACCGGGAAGCCGCGCTTGAAGGCTGCGGTGTAGCGCTTGAAGAGGTGAATATGCTTGGCCTCTTCGCCCGCGAAATTGAGCAGCGCGCGTACTCGCCAATCATCGCCGCTGAGCTCGGGCCGGGCATGATCGAGGACGAAGGGGAGCAGGAACTCCTCGACGATCCCGAAAATGCTCAAGTACTGGTGAGCGGAAATCTGGTTGAGGACGCGCTGCTCGAACGCGTTGAGACCCGCAACCGCCCTTGTCCGTGCCAGGCTCTCCGGCATGAAGTTGCGGCTGAAATCCAGTTCCTGGTCTTCGCGCAGGACATCATCGAGCTGCCATTGGGCCCTCAAGGACGATGCAAGCGTCGCTTCGTAATTGAAGTCGTGATACATGATATTTTCCTTGCGTTTTATTAGGCGTGGACAATTGCTGGCGCGACGGCGGTCGCGACAGCTGAAACTCCGGAGAGTACCGCGAAGAACAGAACTACCGCTCTTCGGGCACGCAGATCCCTGTCAATGCTTCGCATTCCAATTCCCCTTGCTTGTTTTAAGGACGCAAAGGGTCGTCTTCGAAAGCACTGCTTTCGAATTTCTTCGACGATCCTTGACTCGATGGCCGGTTCTCTAGGCCAAGGCGCGGTTTGCTAAAATGATCGGCTTGCCGGATAATTTGACCCAAACACCGCATTCGTATGCATGACTGGGGTGTCGATGGACGTTTTGACGGACATACTTGCGTCCCTTCGCCTCACCGGAGGCGTCGTGATCGACGCCGAAACGCATGGCGATTTCTGCCTGCTGTCCCGATTCACGGATGAAGACTGCGAGCGCTACCAGGTCCGCGCCAACGAGCTGATCGCATATCATTACATCCGGTCCGGAAAGCTATTCGCGTCGGTCGATGGCGAGCAGCCGATCTTGGCGAAGGCGGGCGACGTCATCCTGCTTCCGCGCAACGACGTGCATTTGCTGTACACGCGCCCGGGCCTTTCGCCGGTCGATTCCCACAGCTTGATCGAGGCGGCGCCGGATGGTCCCGCGAAGATCGTCATCGACCACGGCGGCGACGAGACCGATATCTATTGCGGGTTCCTGGGAGTCTCGACCGAGAACCATCCACTCCTCGACAATCTGCCAGCGATCCTGAAGCTCGATGCGAGCGACGAGGCCCATTCCGACTGGGTCGAGACGTCCATGCGAATGCTCAATGAAGCGGCGCATTCGCCGGAGCTCGTGGCGAGGGTCGCCGAATTGTTCTTCGCCGAAGCGATCCGCCGCTACATGGAACGGCTTCCGAGGGGCGAGCGCGGCTGGCTGGCGGGCCTTAAGGATCCTTCGGTTGCGAAGGCGCTGTCCGTCATTCACAGCCGCTACGCCGAGGAACTGGATGTCGAGACCCTCGCGCGCGAGGCCGGCGTTTCAAGGACCAAGCTGGGCGAACTCTTCGCCGAACTGATCGGCGAGCCGCCGATGCGCTACTGCGCCAGCTGGCGGATGCGCGTCGCGGCCAACATGCTTCGCGACGGCAAGCAGAACGCCTCGAACGTGGCCTATTCGGTCGGTTTCAATTCGGAGGCGGCGTTCACGCGCGCCTTCAAGCGCGAATATGGCGAGCCGCCGGCGACGTGGCGTCGAAGGATCGAGGAAGAGGCGAAAAGCCGAGCCGAGCTCGCGAACACCGGCCTGCCGCAGCAGATCGTCCGCTATGCCGTCGCCAAGGACGGAACGCGCCTGGCCTTTTCGATCATGGGCGACGGCGCCCCGCTGGTGAAGGCGGCGAACTGGCTCAATCACCTGGAGCACGACTGGAAGAGTCCGGTCTGGCGGCACTGGCTGCACGAATTTGCGCGCGGCCATTCGCTCATCCGTTACGACGAGCGCGCGAACGGAATGTCCGACTGGGACACGCCGGAGATTTCGTTCGAGGCGTTCGTCGATGACCTCGAGTGCGTCGTGGAGGCTTCCGGTGTCGGCAAGTTCGACCTGCTCGGTATCAGCCAAGGCGCCTCAGTGGCGATCGCTTATGCCGTCCGGCACCCTGAGAAGGTGCGCAGGCTTCTGATCTGCGGCGGCTATGCCGCCGGCTGGGCGGCGCGAGGCGATCCGGAGGAGATTGCACGGCGCCAGGCGCTTCTGAAGCTGACCGAAGTGGGCTGGGGCGCGGACCATCCGACCTACCGTCAGGTTTTCACCAGCCTGTACATTCCTGAAGGAACTCCCGAGCAGGTCGACTGGTGGAACGAGATGCAACGGGTGAGCTGCTCGCCCGAGAACGCGGTGAAGTTGCAGCGGGCGCTGTCGCTGATCGACGTACGGGAACTGCTTCCGCAGGTCAGCGTCCCGACCCTCATCTTTCACTCGCGGGACGACCAGGTGGTGCCGTTCGCGGCCGGCGAATACCTGGCCAGGAATATTCCGGACGCGATGTTCGTGCCGCTCGAGGGCGAGAACCATCTGCTTCTGGAGAAGGAGCCCGGCTGGCACGAGTTCGTACGGCTCGCTCGCCAGTTCCTGCGGCCAGAAGGCGAGGGGATTGATCCGGTCGTTGCCGAAGCGAAGACCGTCGAGCGCAATGAGGTCTGCGCCTCCTCCGACGGCACGAGAATCGCCTGGTCGAGTATCGGCGAGGGTTTCCCGATGGTCATGCCCGCGGTCTGGTTCCACCAGATCGACAAGGACCTGACCACTCCGACCTGGAGCCACTGGATGGCGGAGGGGCTGCGCGGACGGCAGCTCATCCGGACTGACATGCGCGGAGTGGGCCTTTCCGACCCCGATCCGCATCGATGGAATTTCGACTCCCTGCTCGATGACTTCATTGCGGTGGTCGACGATGCCGGGCTCGAAAAGCTCGACATTTTTGGATTGTCGCACGGCGTTCTCGTCGCGATCGCCTTTGCCGCGCGGTACCCGGAGCGGGTGCGCAGGCTGGTCCTCGTCGGCGGTTATGCGGAAGGTTTCGGCGTCCGGGCTGACCCCGAAGAAATCCAGCGGCGGGAAACGCTGCTGAACCTAGGCCGCGGCTATGCGCCGAGTGACCGAGTCTCGTTCGCGCGAATGCTCGGTGCGCTTTACTGGCCCGATGCGAGCAATGAGATGATGGACTGGTTCGTCGATCGACTAGGAACGATCAGCGTTTTGAGCGAGCAGCTGCAGGACGTCTTCAGGAACATCGACCTCAGGCCGGAACTGGCCAAGATCAAAGCGCCGACCCTGATCATGCACAGCCGTGGCGACCGGATCATCCCGTCGAAATGCTCCGAGACGATGGCGGCGCAGATCGAGGGATCAAAGATCGTACTCCTCGAGAGCGAAAACCACATCCCGCTGGCGCATGACGACGCGTGGCCGGTGGCGAGGTCGGCGCTGAGGAATTTCCTGAAAGCGAAAGAGCGCGCCCTCGCGGACGCGCTCTAAGAATTAACGGACGCGCGGTCCGCCGAAGGGGAGCGGCGGAGGAGGACGGCGGTCGCGGCGTGGGAGCTGCGCCTGGTAGGCGACCCCGCAGTGCTCGACGCAGTACGGGAAGCCCGGATTGGCGGCCTGGCCGCAGAAGTGGAAGTCGGGCTCGCCGGGATGACCCATCGGCCACTTGCAGATTCGGTCGTTGAGATCGAGCAGGCTCGTCTTGTCGGCGACCTCGGGGCTCGGCTTGGCCGGGACCAGGCGGCGCGGCGGAGCCGGCGGGATCGGTGCCTGCTGATCGCCCGGACCCTGTCGGATGAAGCCGCCCGGACCGATCGAGCGATACTGCAGTTCCTGCTGAGACCGCTGCGGCGTACGCGCTGCCGGCTGCGACGGAGCGGCCGCTGGTTCCGCCGTGGCAGGTGCCGCTGCGGCCGCACGGGGCGCGGGGCGCTCGGCCGGGGCCGGCTTCGGAGCGGGCGCAGAGGCCGTGGCTGGAGCGCGATGCTCCTTCTCGTCGCCAGGCTTCACCGGCGACGGCCGCGCTTCGAGGCCGAGGCGATGCGCCTTGCCGATGACGGCATTGCGGCTCACTCCGCCAAGCTCGTCCGCGATCTGGCTGGCGGTCGCGCCCTGTGCCCACATCGCCTTTAGGCGCTCGATCCGCTCTTCAGTCCAAGACATTTACCTGCTTCTCCAATGTCGCTCGGCTTGCGGGGGAGGACGCCAGCCGATAGGCGCACCCGCGTGACCACTCCGAGCGAGCAATCTCCAATCTGGGTTCGAACACCGCCAGGAGAGCCGGTATTGCACGGCGTCAACTGGGGCGGGCTCAAGACCCTTTATATCAAGGAGGTGCGCCGGTTCTTCAAGGTGCAGATGCAGACCGTCTGGGCACCGGCGATTACGACGCTCCTTTATTTGGCGATTTTCACCGTCGCATTGGGCCGCGGCGGGCGAACGGTGATGGGAGTCCATTTCGCCGATTTCATCGCTCCAGGCCTGATCGTGATGGCGATGATCCAAAATGCCTTCGCCAATTCGAGCTTCTCCTTGCTGGTCGGAAAGATGCAGGGAAACATCGTCGATTATCTGATGCCCCCGCTTTCGACAGGCGAGCTGATCGCGGGGCTGGTGGGCGCCGCGGTGACTCGCGCGTTTCTGGTCGGGTTCGCGGTGTGGCTGGCGATGCTTTTCTGGCCGGGCGTGCACGTGCGCGTCGAACATCCGATCATCGCCTTCTGGTTCGGGTTGATGGGCGCTCTGATGCTGAGCTTCATGGGCCTGCTGACCTCGCTCTGGGCGGACAAGTTCGACCATGCAGCGGCGATCACCAATTTCGTCGTGACGCCGTTGTCCCTGCTGTCGGGCACTTTCTATTCGGTGGAGCAGCTCGCGCCGACATTCCGCGCGATCAGCCATGCCAACCCGTTCTTCTACGTTATCTCGGGATTCCGATACGGCTTCCTTGGCATCAGCGATTCGCCGATTGCCATCGGGGCGACGGCACTCTTGTTTGTGAACCTTGTCCTCTGGGCGCTCTGCTATTCACTCCTAAAACGGGGCTGGAAGATCAAGCAGTAAGCAAATTCAGTGACTTGGCACGTTAAGACAGTTGAACGCCGGATAACGAACGCATTCAGCCTCCAAGCATCGGGCGAGGAGCACAACAGGCGCATCAACCGCTCAACAGGAGAGCACGTGATGCGTAAGGTTCTGATTTCCGCCGCCGCTGCTGTTTCGGCTCTGGCTTTCGCTGCCCCCGCAGCTGCCCAGTATTATCCGGCGCAGGCCAACGGCAATGCGTACGGCTATAACAATTACGGCCATGTTCGAAGCCTGCAGGCGCGGGTCGACAATCTGCAACGCGAGATCAACCGTCTCGACAAGAGGGACGTGCTGAGCGAGCGCGAGGCGGGGAGCCTTCGCGAGCAGTCCAAGCAGATCGAACGGCAGCTTCGCTATTCGAGCCGCAACGGCCTGAACGCGAACGAAGCGAACTCGATCGAACGTCGGCTTGCGCGTCTCGAGCAACGCATCTCGTACGAGGTTCGCGATGGCAATCGTTATGCCGGCCGCGGCAACAGCAACCAGTGGACTGATCGCGACCGCGACGGTCGCAATGACCGCTGGGAAGACGACCGCGGCTATCGCCACGACTGATTGAACAGCCGTTGTTTGAGGAAGGGCGCGTTGGGGAAACCTGGCGCGCCTTTTCCTTTTTCGGGCGTCTGGCTATAGCGGCCGTGCCGGTAATCAGCCGTACCCCACAGACCTCAAAAAGGACCCGCCCGAGATGGCCATCACTCCGCTCATGCCCGTTTATCCGCGCTGCGAGGTGCGGCCGGTCCGAGGCGAAGGGGTTTATCTCTACGGTGAGAACGGCGAGAAATACCTCGACTTCGCATCGGGCATCGCGGTGAATCTATTGGGGCACGGTCACCCCCATCTGACCGAGGCGATCGCGAGGCAAGCCGCGACCCTGGTGCATGTTTCGAACCTGTACGGGAGCCCGCAGGGCGAGGCGTTCGCGAGGCGCCTGGTTGACCTCACCTTTGCCGATACGGTCTTCTTCACCAATTCGGGCGCCGAGGCGGTCGAGTGCGCGATCAAGACCGCCCGCCGCTATCATCACGCCAAGGGCAACCCTCACAAGCACGACCTGATCACCTTTTCGAACGCCTTCCACGGTCGGACGATGGCGACGATCAGCGCAACCAATCAGGAGAAGCTTCGCGACGGTTTCGCTCCGCTGCTTCCGGGCTTCAAGGTGGTCGAGTTCGACAACCTCGACGCCGCTCTTGCCGCGGTCGACGAAAACACTGCCGGCTTCCTGCTGGAACCGGTGCAGGGCGAGGGTGGAATTCGTCCCGCAAGCCACGAATTCATCGCCGGGCTCCGCGCCGTCTGCGACGAGAAGGACCTGATGCTGGTCTTCGACGAAGTGCAGTGCGGGGTTGCTCGAACCGGCACGCTCTACGCGTACGAGCAGTACGGCATCGAGCCGGATATCATGGCCTCTGCAAAGGGTATCGGCGGCGGCTTCCCGCTCGGCGCCTGCCTGGCGACCGAGAAGGCCGCGGGCGGCATGGTCATCGGCACGCACGGTTCGACCTATGGTGGCAACCCGCTGGCGATGGCGGCCGGGCAAGCGGTGTTCGACGTCATCGCCAACGACGAGTTCCTCGCGAACGTCCGCCAGATGGGTGACCGTCTGCGCTCGGCTTTGGAGCAGATGATCCCGAACCACGACCACCTGTTCGAGAGCGTTCGCGGGATGGGCCTGATGCTCGGCATCAAGATGAAGACCGACAGCCGCGCCTTCGTGAACTGGCTCCGCAGCCAAGGGCTGCTGACGGTCGCCGCCGGCGACAACGTGATGCGCGTGCTTCCGCCGCTGGTTATCGACGAGAGCCATATCAAGGAGTTCGTCGAGAGCCTGTCCGCAGCGGCAGCACAATACGAGGTGCCAGCGGCCGCCGCGTAAGCGGTTGGAAGCCGGGCGCTCGGCTCCTATCTAGGCTTCATGCCCACAGAAGGACTGTCCATCGACGTCGCAATCGGCGTTACGATTCCGGCGCGCGACGCTCGCGGCCGAGCGGCACGAATCGGGCCCGTGCTCGATTCGATCCTGTCCGCTCACAATTATCCGCCGGTAATCGAGCGGCTGCTTGCCGAGGCGCTGACTCTGACGGCGTTGCTCGGTTCGCTACTGAAGGATCCGCAGGGGCAAATGACCCTGCAGGCGCAGACGGAGAACGGGATCGTCGATCTCCTGGTTTGCGATTATATCGCAGGTGAGCTTCGCGGATATGTGCGGCACGACCCTGAGCGACTTGCCGACGCCGGCCCGAACCCGTCTCTCTTTGCGTTGTTCGGCAAGGGCTATTTGGCGATCACCTTCGACCAGCCGATGACCGACGAACGCTACCAGGGCATCGTTCCTTTGGAAGGCGACAGCATCGGCCAGGCGGCGCAGAGCTATTTCGCTCAATCGGAGCAGATCCCAAGCCTCGTTCGGCTCGCGGCCGAAAAGAAGGACGATCATTGGGTTGCGGGCGGAATCCTGTTCCAGCACCTGCCGGAAGGCGAGGAAGGGCGTGAACGAATCCATACGCAGCTCGATCATCCCGATTGGCCCCACGTGGCGATCCTCGCAGGGTCGGTGAAGCCCGAGGAGCTGACAAATCCGCAGCTTTCGCTCGACGATCTGATCTGGCGCCTCTTCCACGAGGAAGCCGAGGTGCGAACCTTCACTCCTGTGCATCTGCGCCGCGGATGCCGGTGCGATCCGGAGTATGTTCGATCGGTGATCGCTCGATTCCCGGAAGAAGAACGACAGGCGATGGTTGGACCGGACGGCTTCATCACGGTCGACTGCGCCTTCTGTTCGCAGACCTTTCCAATCACCCTTGAAGAAGTGTCTTAGTAAAACAAAGCACTCTCTGCGTTAACCTGTTCGTGTTAAAGGGATGCCGATGAAGCGCCCGATTCGAGCGATGACCGGAGTGAGTGGAGCGGCTTTGCTGCTGCTTGCGCTCACGGCTGCCATTCGTCCGGCGGTCTTCACTCAGACGGCCGGCGGCTTGTGGGAAGTCAGCCGGGCCGAGGGAGGACGGCGCAACATTTGCGTCGCCGACCCGATGCTGCTGGCTCAGTACGAGCATCTTCGGGCGAATTGCGCGCGCGACGTTATTCGCGACCAGAAAAGCCGAGCGGAAATTCACTATACCTGCACCGGCGGTGCCTTTGGGCAGACGACCGTTCAGCTGCTGACACCGCGCTCGCTTCGGATCGAGACTCAGGGCATCTCGGACAATGCGCCCTTCCATTACGTGCTTCAGGCACGAAGGCTTGGGAATTGTTGAGAAAATCCCTGGCTCATTAAGCAAGGGTTTAATTACGTTGAGCTATGAGGAGGTCGTGCCGGTATTGGCACGCTTTCCTCCCAATCGGGCCTTGGCCCGGAACTGGGCCGCTCCTCCTCGGATGGGCGGCCCTTCTTTTGTCACGTTTGAGGGCCTAGAGGCGCCGCCATGACGGCA